>CALZIG010000038.1 GCA_945787585.1 uncultured Gammaproteobacteria bacterium
CATAATCACACGGTGCTGTATCACCCGGACCATTGGATAAAAATATCACTTAAGTTTGCATCGCAATCACTTAACTCGCGGGAGTCTGAGAGGGCACTACCGTCACGTTACAGCCACGATCCACCAGCATGCGCAGAATATTTCGTTTTACCCCGAAGTCATAGGCGACTACGTTAAAGCGATGCCCATCGGCCGCATGTTGTATGGTCGAAGTGGACCAACGTCCGACACCCTGATCCCACGGGTACGGTTTGTCCGTCGTCACCGCTTTGGCCAGGTCCATCCCCTTCAAACCGGGAAAGCCACGTGCAGCTGCTAGTGCAGTTGCTTCGTCAATCGTATTACCTGTGACGATGCAGCCGTTCTGCGCGCCTTTGTCGCGCAGAATGCGTGTTAAGCGACGAGTGTCAATATCAGCTATGCCGATCACATGATGACGTTCAAGGTAACTTTGCAGTGACGCTTCTGCGCGCCAGCTGCTATGCACGAGTGGCAGGTCACGAATCACCAGTCCGCTGGCGGCAATCCCAGCCGACTCTTCGTCATCAGCATTGACGCCGACATTGCCGATGTGCGGCTGGGTTAACGTTACGATCTGTTGAGCATATGAGGGATCAGTGAGAATCTCCTGATAACCCGTAATCGAGGTGTTAAACACAACCTCGCCCGTCGTCTCACCTTCAGCGCCAATAGCACTTCCCCAGAACAAACTTCCATCTTCAAGGGCTAATAAGGCAGGTAGCGGCACATTCTTCTCCAGCAGATAGACAAAACGGGAAGAGTCATAAACTCATCCCGCTTAAAGAAACTCATTATATTTGTTTGATTGTCTACGCAGCCACCTGAAATCCCGCCTGGAATCAAGGAATCATGCTGTTCAGACGACAGGATTTTACCCTATCTGAAGGGAGGGTGTCCATCCAACATCACGATCGATGCGGTAAAAAAGGAGCGATACGACGCACTATTTCAACCCCAGCACATCTTGCATATCATACAGACCTTTCTGATGTGCTTTCAGCCAGATCGCCGCGCGCACTGCACCGTTCGCAAATGTCATGCGGCTAGAGGCCTTATGTGTAATTTCGACGCGCTCACCGAGGGCGGCAAACAGCACGGTGTGGTCACCGACAATATCGCCGGCGCGGATGGTCTCAAAGCCGATGGTGTTGCGCGTGCGCTCACCCGTCTGCCCTTCACGGCCATAGACTGCACATTCGTTAAGATCACGCCCCAATGTGCTGGCAATCACCTCACCCATGCGCAGTGCAGTCCCGGAAGGAGCATCAATTTTGTGGCGATGGTGCGCCTCAATCACCTCGATGTCGACCTCATCACCCAGCACTTTGGCGGCCATCTCCAGTAACTTGAAACAGAGATTAACGCCGATACTCATATTCGGCGCAAAGACGATCGGGATATCTTGCGCCGCATCCGTGATCGCCTGCTTCTCGGCATCAGAAAATCCAGTGGTACCGATCACCATCGCCTTGCCGGCCGCTCGGCAAATGGCGAGATTGGCCATCGTAACATCCGGGCGGGTAAAATCGACCAGCACATCAAAATCACCGCTGACCGCCTCAACACCGCCACTGATGCGCACCTCGGAGCGGCCTAGCCCTGCGACCTCCACGGCATCAGCACCCCCCACCGAGCTTTCAGGATGCTCTATCGCTGCGCTGAACTGCACCTCGCCCGCACGCTGCTGACACGCCTCAATCAGGCAGCGCCCCATCCGGCCCGCCGCCCCTGTAATGCCAATCCGGATCATCGAACCCTCTCCCACTTAATTTATTTTTGTTTATCTACATCCCATTGCTCACCGCGACTACGGCATTCCAGGGAACTCCAACGAGGAGAGGGCATTTCTCCCCTGTGGTTAGATTTTTAAGTCTTCAAAAAACTTCTTCACCCCACCAAACCACGAGTGAGATTTAGGGCTGTGTTTACTGCCAGCATCCGCCAGCGTCCCCTCGAACTCCTGCAAGATCTCTTTCTGTCGGCCACTGAGGCTGACCGGTGTTTCAACAATCACTTTGCACAGCAGGTCACCCACTGCGCCGCCATGGACCGATTTGACGCCCTTTTCACGCAGCCGGAAAACACGCCCGGTTTGCGTTTCAGCAGGGATCTTCAACTTCACACGACCAGAAAGGGTCGGCACATCCAGCTCTCCCCCCAGTGCAGCGGTCACAAAACTGATCGGCATTTCGCAATAGAGGTTGCTACCATCACGAGAGAATATCGTATGTGGACGCACGCGCACCTGCACATAAAGATCACCGGCCGGGCCACCATTCTCACCCGCCTCACCTTCGCCAGAGAGTCGAATGCGATCACCACTATCAACCCCTGCAGGGATCTTCACCGACAGTGTCTTGTGTTCCTGCTTACGCCCTTCACCATGACAATCACCACACGGTGATGAGATCGTCTTACCCTTTCCTTTACATTTGGGGCACGCCTGCTGGATCGAAAAAAAGCCCTGCTGCATCCGCACCTGCCCCTGACCATTACAGGTGGCACAAACGGTGGGTGAGCTGCCTTTCTTCGCGCCGCTACCACTACAGGTTTCACATTTGACTTTAGTGGGCAGACGTACCTTGACCGTGGTGCCCTGCACCGCATCTTCCAGGCTCAGATCAAGGTCGTAACGCAGATCGGCACCACGATAGACCTGCTGACCGCCGCCGCCCGCTCCCCGTGCCCCGCCAAAGATATCCCCGAAGACATCGTCAAAAATGTCGCTAAAATTACCATTACCCCCACGCGCCCCACCGAAACCACCGGCAGAAGGATCAACACCGGCGTGCCCAAACTGATCATAAGCGGCACGCTTTTGTGGGTCAGCCAATGTTTCGTAAGCCTCTTTGGCCTCTTTAAACTTCTCTTCGGACCCCTTGTTATCAGGATTACGATCCGGGTGATGCTTCATCGCCAAACGTCGGTAAGCCTTTTTCAACTCGGCATCCGAGGCGTTTTTCGCGACCCCAAGTACCTCGTAGTAGTCCCTTTTTGCCATAATTCTTTGCCTAAATCTCTAATTCTGAATAAATATTGACCACACATTAAACATAAAAACGCGGGGCGCAAACCCCGCGTTTTTAACGCCCACCCTGATCAGGTGCTGTGCTCAAACATGCCCCACTCCGCACAGTTGTGCATCGGGTGTTGTCTGAAAACATCGCACCTCATCGCTCAAGGGCTACTTCTTTTGATCATCCTTTACTTCTTCAAACTCGGCATCAACTACATTGTCACCTTCGTTCTTTTCTGAAGAAGTACTCTCCTGTGCCGTTTCTGCTGCGCCTTCCGCGCCACCTTTTTCGGCATAGGCTTTTTCAGCAATCTTGGCAGAGGCCTCAGTCAACACGGTAGTCTTCGCTTCAATCTGTGCCAGATCATCACCCTTTATCGCAGTCTTAAGCTCTTCGATTGCCGCTTCGATTTTGCTCTTCTCTTCTGCATCAACCTGATCACCCAGGTCTTCAACAGACTTGTTCACTGCATGAATCATGTTGTCCGCCTGATTGCGTGCCGCCACCAGCTCATGAAATTTACGATCATCCTCAGCATGAGCCTCGGCATCCGAGACCATTTTCGCAACCTCTTCATCCGATAAGCCACTAGAGGCCTTGATCACGATCGACTGCTCTTTACCGGTGGCTTTATCTTTCGCAGATACATTGAGAATACCGTTGGCATCAATATCGAAACTCACTTCGATCTGTGGGGTGCCACGCTGTGCTGGCGGGATATCACTCAGATCAAAGCGCCCCAGTGATTTATTCGCCGACGCCACTTCACGCTCACCCTGCAATACATGCACAGTCACTGCAGTCTGATTATCATCAGCCGTCGAAAACACCTGGCTCGCCTTGGTTGGAATGGTGGTGTTCTTTTCGATCAGCTTGGTCATCACGCCACCCATGGTTTCGATACCCAGCGACAACGGGGTAACATCGAGCAGCAGTACGTCTTTAACTTCGCCACCCAACACACCACCCTGAATCGCCGCGCCAACAGCGACGGCTTCATCTGGATTCACATCCCTACGTGGCTCACGACCAAAGAAGTTTTGCACCGCTTCCTGCACCATCGGCATACGCGTCTGACCACCGACCAGAATCACATCATCGATATCAGAGGCACTCAGGCCTGCGTCCTTCAGTGCAATTTTACAGGGCTCAATGGTACCCATCACGAGTTCTTCTACCAATGACTCCAGCTTGGCGCGAGTCATCTTGATATTAAGATGTTTGGGGCCACTCGCATCGGCCGTGATGTACGGCAGGTTTACATCGGTATGTTGACTGGAAGAGAGTTCAATCTTCGCCTTCTCTGCCGCCTCTTTAAGACGTTGCAACGCCAGAGGATCACTGTGCAGATCCACCCCAGAGTCTTTTTTAAATTCATCAGAAAGATAATCAATCAGACGGGTATCAAAATCTTCACCGCCGAGGAATGTGTCACCATTGGTCGACAGCACTTCAAACTGGTGCTCACCTTCAATCTCAGCAATTTCGATAATTGAAATATCAAAGGTACCACCACCGAGGTCATACACAGCAATCTTGGAATCACCGCGATTTTTGTCCATACCGTAGGCGAGTGCCGCAGCAGTCGGTTCATTGATGATACGTTTTACTTCAAGGCCCGCAATCTTGCCTGCATCCTTGGTCGCCTGACGCTGCGAATCGTTGAAATATGCCGGTACAGTGATGACCGCTTCAGTCACCTCTTCACCAAGAAAATCTTCAGCCGTCTTTTTCATCTTCATCAAGACACGTGCGGAGACTTCAGGGGCCGCCATCTTGTTGCCATTGACCTCGACCCAGGCATCACCGTTGTCGGCCTTAACAATATTATAGGGCACTAGTTTGATATCGCGCTGTACCACTTCTTCTTCAAAACGGCGTCCAATCAGGCGTTTGATGGCAAACAGGGTGTTGACAGGATTGGTCACTGCCTGACGCTTGGCTGACATGCCCACCAGAATTTCATTGTCATCCGTGTATGCGACAACAGAAGGTGTCGTACGGCTACCTTCGCTGTTCTCAAGCACACGCGGCTTGCCACCATCCATCACTGCTACACACGAGTTGGTGGTACCCAAGTCAATACCAATAATTTTTCCCATATCCTGAATCTCCGTAGTTAAATCTCTTAATGCTTACTATTTACTAAAATCTTATTGCGCTTGCATGCTATATAGCGATGACAATTCGGCTTTTCAAGCGGTCTCATCAATTTTATTCTGTGGGTCATCCTGTGGTGCTGCAGCCTTCGACACCACCACCATCGCCGGGCGAATCAGGCGGTCATTCAACACATAGCCTTTCTGAAACACCGTCATAACGGTATTTGGCTCAAAATCAGCGGTCTCCTGACTCGACATCGCTTGATGAAACTCAGGGTTAAACTTTTCACCCTGCGGGTTAACCTCTTCGATGCCAAATTTATCCAGCACTCCAGAGAACATCTGTAGCGTCAGCTCCATCCCTTCCCTAATCTTGGCACTCCCCTCATCCTGATCATCTCCCTCGGCGACCGCTGCCATCCCCAGTTCCATGCTGTCCTTAACGGGAATCAGCTCTAGCGCCAGCTTCTCTACACCATATTTATGGGCATTAGCCAGCTCACGCTCTGCGCGTCGTTGTGCATTTGAGAGATCGGCACGCGCCATCAACAGTTGATTCCAGTGCTCATCCGCCTTTGCCTGCGCATCTTGCAAGGTCAGTAATAGCTCTTCGTGTGATTGTGGCGGGGTTTCCTCACCCACAACCTGTTCATCATTAACCCCAACCTCAGGCTGAGACGCTCCCATGTTGCCCTCTACAGACGCTTCCTTTTCATTACTCATCATTAAAACTCTCCAGCAATACCAAATAATAATTTATATATAGGGACTATTTTGACTGAGCCAAGGCCGCACTGACCAATTTTGCCGTCACATCAACAATAGGGATGACTCGCTCATAAGCCATCCGTGTCGGACCAATCACACCCAGTATCCCCAGCACCTCGCCGTCCACCTGATAACCCGAAGTCACCATGCTGCACTCATTCAGTACGCCGTAACCCGACTCTTCACCGATAAAGATCTGTACCCCGTCGCCATCAATACATCGATCCAGCAACTGTAGAATCTGCTGCTTCTCATTAAAGGCCTCAAACAGACCACGTAACTTTTCGATGTTCGAAAGCTCCTCAAATCCCATCAAACAGGTCTGACCGCTCATCACAAAGTCATCACTATTCGACGAGGATGACGGCTGATCGAACACCTGTTCCGCCATCGTAATCGCCTGTTGCATCATCTGCTCCATGCCGACTTTGGTCTCACGCAACTCCTTGAGAATACGATGGCGGACGTCTAACAGTTCACGCCCCGCCAGCTCACTGTTCAGGTAATTGGCTGACTGTTGCAACTCCGCCGCCGTATAGTGACGATCTACCCGAATGACCGTGTTCTGCACTTCTTTTTCATTAATCACCAGAATCGCCAGAATACGATTATCCGAGAGCGGCATAAATTCGATATGTCGCAACGAAGAACGCTTCGCGGTACGGGGTATCATCACCATTCCAGCCATCGCTGTAATCCCCGATAGATAGCTCGACACCGAGGTTGCCAGCTCCTGCTTTGATCCTTCTCCGCTAAACTGGCCGCGCATCGTCATGATCTCACGTTCATTCAGCGGCGTGATCGTCAACAACGAATCGACAAACATGCGGTAGCCCTTATTCGTCGGGATTCGCCCAGCCGAGGTGTGTGGCGACTTCACCATGCCCAGCTCTTCAAGATCCGCCATCGCATTACGGACCGTTGCCGCACTGACATCCAGCCCGGAATCGCGCGCCAGCGCACGCGAACCGACCGGTTGCCCGCTGCGAATATAGCTCTCTTCTAACACCTTAAGCAGATGCTGAGCACGTTCTCCAAGTTCTTCTGCCACGCTATGTTTCAGGTCTTTTTAGCTATTTACGTAAGGAATGCAGATATTAGCACTCGCAATCTTAGAGTGCTAAACTTGAATTTGCAAGTCATTGATAAAATGAAGTTATTGGCGATTTGCGGCGTCCGTGATACTTTCGCCACAAGACGCAGCGAAAATTTATGAGAAATGGAAAAAACGATGACACAACAAACATTTAAAACTGTTGGTCTGATTGGTAAACAGAGTGACCCGCGCGTTGGCGAGGCACTGCAGACCCTCAGCCAGTGGCTACTGGAACAGGGACTGACAGTCTATCTCGACGAAGTAAACGCCGATATCGTCACCCATAATTCGCTGGAAATCTGTAGTCGCAACGAGATTGGTGAGCGCTGCGACCTCGCCATCGTCGTCGGTGGTGATGGCACGCTGCTCAATGCCGCACGCGCGCTGGCCGATCACAATGTACCACTCGCCGGCGTCAACCTCGGTCGCCTCGGCTTTCTCACCGACATCTCGCACGATAATATGATCGAATATCTTGGCGCCATCCTGCAAGGTGACTACATCACCGAAGAACGCTTTCTGCTCAATAGCACCATCTTCCGCCAGGGCGAAAAACTCAATGAGGCAAGCGCTTTTAATGACGTCGTGATCCACAAATGGAATGTCGCGCGCATGATCGAACTGGAGACCTATATTAACGGCAAACTGCTCAACCAGCAGCGCTCGGACGGGCTGATCATCTCAACCCCCACCGGCTCGACCGCCTACGCCCTCTCCGCCGGCGGCCCGATCATCGATCCCACGCTCAACGCACTACTGCTGGTGCCGGTCTGCCCACACACCATGAGTAATCGCCCTATCGTCGTCGGTGGTGATAATGAAGTTGAAGTGGTGATCTGCGAACGCAATCATGACAACGCACAGGTGACCTGTGATGGCCAGATCAGCTTCGGACTCTCTTCGGGTGATCGCATCCTGATCAAAAAGAAAGAGCAGTCGATCCAGCTGATCCACCCATCACAGCACGACCATTATGAGATACTCCGCGCCAAACTCCACTGGGCGGAAAATCCGTAACGCCGGATAACACCATGCTTAATCACATCCACATCCGTAATTTTGCCATCGTCGATCAACTCGATCTCGACTTCAGCCACGGCCTGTCAGTCCTCACCGGCGAAACCGGCACCGGCAAATCGATTCTAATCGATGCCCTGGGGCAGGTGCTGGGCGACCGCGCCGACAGCGATATGGTGCGGCACGGCAGCGCCCGGGCCGAGATCAGCGCCACCTTTGAACTCAGCGACACCACACAGGCCGCCGCATGGCTACAGGCCAATGAATTCGATGACGACGCCAATCCGGGCGAATGCCAACTGCGCCGCACCATTACTAAAGAGGGCCGTTCCAAGGCCTACATCAACGGCCGCCCGACGACGCTACAGATGTTGCGCGAACTGGGTGAACAGCTGGTCGATATCCACGGTCAGCACGAACACCAGTCACTGGTGAGGCGCGATGAACAGCGCCGCCTGCTCGACCACTACGCCAGCCATAAAACAGTGGTCGATGAAGTGGCCACCACCTTCCGCCAGTGGCAAAAGATCAAGCGTGAATTCGAAGCCCTCAATGAAGCCGCCAGATCGCGAGATCAGCAGATGACGCTATTGCGCCATCAAACAGAAGAACTGAAGGTGCTCAATCTGACGGCGAAAGGCTTGTTACAACTTGAAGAAGAACACAAACGGCTCGCCAATGCGGGGCAGTTAATCAGCAACAGTCGGGCCGCACTACAGACACTGGACGATGATGAGCACGCCATCAGCGACCAACTGCATCGCGTCACCGCCCTACTGCAACCGCTGCTCGAGAGCGACAAACAACTCGCCCCGGTGGTCGAAATGGTCGAGAGCGCCGCCATACAGATCAACGAAGCATCACACGAACTGCGCCAGCAGCTTGATGCACTCGAGCTTGATCCGCAACGCCTCGCCGAAGTAGAGCAACGCCTCAGCGAGATCCACGATGCGGCGCGCAAACACCGCGTGCGGCCAAAGGAGTTACCGGCACATTACCAGACACTGTGCGACGAGCTGGCATCACTCGACAATGCCGATGCCACGCTTGACCAACTGGAACAGTCGATCGAACAGAAAGCGAACCACTACCGCAAGCTCGCCACTAAACTGCGCAAAGGGCGACGCAGCGCCGCTAAAAAACTCAATCAACTGGTCACCGAAAATATGTACCGACTCGGTATGCCAGGGGGCGCTTTCGAGATCACCGTCACCCCGCTTCAAGCTGATGATGACGAAGAAAAATTCACCGTACACGGCACCGAACAGATCGAATTCCTGGTCAGAACCAACCCCAGTCAGGCCGCCAAGGCACTCAGCAAAGTGGCCTCCGGCGGTGAGCTGTCACGCATCAGCCTCGCGATTCAGGTGATCACCTCTCAACAGGGCGGTATTCCAACGCTTATTTTTGACGAAGTCGATGTCGGCATCGGCGGCCGTGTTGCCGAAATTGTGGGCCAGAAACTACGCGAGCTGGGCAATTCACGGCAGGTATTGTGCGTCACACACTTGCCACAGGTCGCCGCTTTGGGTCATCATCACCTGCAGGTGAACAAGCAATTGACTGATCAACATGTTGAAACGCAGGTACAGGCGTTAAGCCAAACAGCACGGAATGAAGAGATCGCACGCATGCTCGGAGGTATCGATATTACAGATCAGACCCGCGCTCATGCGCAGGAGATGATCACAAAGGCGCAGCAACAACCATAATTCTGGTGAGTATTTTTCCAGTCTTAAAATATAGGAGAGCAATCACATGTCAGCCGAACAACGTCGTTTTCCCCGCACCTCGCTCAACGAAGAGAGTATCTATTTTCTGCACACCAATAACGAAGAAAACAACGAGCGTATCTACTCACCAGCCACTATTGTGGATGTTAGCGAAGGTGGGCTTGGCATGCAGGTCGGCATCCCTCATGAAATCGATGATCAGCTATGGCTCGAGGGGATTGAAGGATTTACTGGTGTACAGGCCGCCCGCGTCAAATGGGTACAGGATATCGCCGATAAAGAGATGTTTTATATTGGCGTTGAGTTTGAAGAGGCATAGATTACAGACAGCTACACTCTTAAACAGCCATTGTTACTCAAAATACTCCATATAGTAAATTGATAAAAAAGTGCAGGAGTATAGCCATCTCGATGCGCCTGCTGAGATGGTAAACTGCGCCATAAAACAGGCCGGCCACCGTCGCAAGCAAGACAAACGACAGGCCACCGCCAATGTGAGCCAAACCAAACAGCAGTGATGCCAGGCATATCGCTGCGAGCCAGCCAAATCGTTTATCGCGCCATTTTATAGCCAGCGTGCGTTGCACTAATCCTCGAAAAAAGAGTTCCTCTGCCACGCAGGTTACCAGCAGGTTTCCCCATGCCCATAGCCAGAAATATTGAAATGCGCCAAACCGAGGCATATCGATGCCACCCAGCCACCACACCAATGAAAAAAGCACTATCGGTGCGATTAAAAGGGTCGGCCATGTCACAGCAAGAGCACTTTGCAACTCTCGCCAGCGCGCTATCCTCGGTGTGACTAAGGCGAGTAGTACAAAGGCAACGCAGGCCTTATCCAGATTGCGGTAGTCTTGTTCAGCGAACACTGGGATGGCTGAGAATCCTGGCAGCGCATGTATCGCCAATGCCAATGAGAGCGCCATCAAAACGATTAGCGCGAGATCATGTTGCCACCCCGCTTCAAACTTACGGTAAAGACATGCCGAGGTAATCAATAACCCTGTCCACAACAGTCCCAACGGTTGAAGCCAGCCCTGCCACAGGCAAACCGTGAGCACGCCCGCAAACAGGCACCATGACAGCCAATGAGTGCGGTCACGTTGCGGTAGAGACCACAGCGATAACATCGCCACGGTAAACAACAATACAAATGAAATAACAGGAAAAGACATCGATCAGTAGCATTTTAATAAAAGAATACGTCACTCAACCATAGCCATTTATGCTGAGCTGGAAACATTCTACTCACGTAAATCTGGCGAGGTGAATCTTAGTGGCAGCCATTATTAATTTAATTGTGAGGGCAGACAACCAATAATCGCGCCTGATACTGATAAAAGCATGATATTATTAAACCAATACACATAAGCCCCTTCATTCAGGCAAGCGAATCGAAACCCATGTTGTTAGAAAACTTTTTCAGCGAAACGTCCACCAAAATCCACTTTTCGCGTAAACAGGCCAGTGACTTTGCCAAAACAATTGCCGGTGATTTCAACCCTATCCATGATGAAGATGCCAAACGCTTTTGTGTTCCCGGTGATTTACTGTTCGCACTGCTGCTGAATAAATACGGTATCAGTCAGAAAATGCGCTTCACTTTCTCCGGCATGGTATCCAATGAAGTAGCGCTACATTTTAATAACACGGCCGATGATAAAATCACCATTGTCGACGATAATAATAAAGAGTATCTCAGCATTACACGTAGCGGTGCGACCACCAAAGATTCTGGTCTAATTCACAATCTCACCTGTCGCTATGTAGAGTTCTCCGGGCAGACGTTTCCACACATCCTTGTACCGCTGATGGCAAAACACCATGTAATGATCAATCCTGAGCGCCCATTAGTGATCTACGAAAGCATGGTGATCGACATCGATGACCTTAACATTGAACAACCCGAGCTCAAACTCAGCGATTCGACATTAGAAGTCGATGGTAAACGGGGCAACGTGTGTCTCAAATTTAACCTGCTCTCCAAAGGCAACATCATCGGTAAAGGTGAAAAGAGCATGGTACTGAGCGGGCTGCGTGAATATGACGAAAGCAAAATTCAGCAATTGATTGAAGTCTACGATGCGCGAAAATCTGGAAATACCAGACTAGCGTAAATAATAGGATAATATTTTATTGCTGGCCAAGAAAGGTATTTTAGCTTTCATTCAGCCAGCAAGGGTCATTTAGGCTTAATCTGAACCTGGAATATATCGTAAAAACATACCCTTACGTGTGCTCTTGATTGCGCTTTGATTGGTTTAA
>CALZIG010000039.1 GCA_945787585.1 uncultured Gammaproteobacteria bacterium
CAGTCTCAATTTAACTGTGATTGCAGAAGGAGTGGAGACGGAGCAGCAACTTGATTTCTTACATGCAGAAGGCTGTGAGCAAATTCAGGGCTATTATTTTAGTCGCCCTATTCCAGCAGAGGAGTTTTCTGGTCTACTCCAGAGTAAACGGAATATCTGGCAATAGTGTTGATCCGCGTCACTCCGTCGATTATTCGCGAATTATTTAAAAATTAACTGGCGATTTACACGATGAATTACATCTAAATCGCATTAATAATAACATCAAACTTAACCACCATATTGAAATATTACCACCACCCCCATCTCCATTCGATACAACTATGGCACTGGTCACAGTCACAAAAATATCCTGTGTGTCAGTAGGATTACCCGCCCCGGCATCTTCCACCATCACACGAACGTGATAGATATTATCGCCATTACTATCTGTCGGCACATTAAAATCTGGTGCACTAGTAAACGTAAGCACGCCTGAATTCAGGTTAATGGAAAACTTTTCGGCATCAGCACCGCCCACTATCCCGTACGACAATGCCCCGCTATCTTCATCACTAGCGATTACTGTCGTCACCGCCGTTTGGTTCGTAACGACTGTGACCGCCGCACTGTCGCCACCACCATTACTGGTAATTACGGGCGGATTATTGGCCGTAATGGACACACTATTTAGCACGGGCGTCCTTACCGGTGACAAAGAGTGCATCTGAGCCTTCCAGCGTAGATCGTTAGTGCCTGTGTCGGGGAATGTGAAGACTTTACCTGGGCTAACTTTGTGCCACTTAGCACCGCCGTTATTTGAAAGGTAATAGTCAACTGAAGTATTGCGTGCCGTTTCTGTATTGACAGTCGCCGTTGCCGTCAAAATCACTCCTCTAATACTAGTTTCTGTACTATTAATTTTTTTCGATACCAATCGTCCTGTATGAGTACGATAGATCACATTTTTATAAAGCTTATTAGTTTGGCCCGCATTCCCTGTAACCAGATCAGGATCCCCATCATTATCAATATCGCCAAGTACAGCACTTACCGTGGTATCACTTTCATCGGGGCCTAATACGGTACCAACAGCGCTAAATCCTGCACTATATAGATAACGCATATTGCTCTGGCCGTAATTTACGGCAAGCAGGTCAAGCGACCCATCACCATTCATATCCATCAGACTAACACTGGTCGTGGCATCTGTTTCTATACCTATAGCCGTGCCACTTGTAACAAAGGCACCACTGCCATCGTTCAAATTTAAATAATACTTATTGGTCTGATTTAAATTGCCGACAACCACATCAGGTGCACCATCGCTATTCACGTCACCTAAAACAATACTAAAGGTTCGGTCTGTATCCGATCCAATCGGCGTACCGCTAACAGGAAAAACACCATTGCCATCATTCAGATAAAACATATTGGCCTGCCCATCATTACCGACGATCAGGTCAAGGGCACCATCCCTATTTATATCTTCAAGAATGACACTATTGGTACTATCTGTTTCCGAACCAATTGCAGTCCCGCTAACCGTAAAACCACCACTACCCTCATTCAGGTAGAGCTTGTTGGCCAGCCCCCAGTTACCGACAATCAGATCCAGGGCACCGTCTCTATTTACGTCGCCCAAATCAATACTGGTAGTGACATCGGCTTCCGATCCGATGTCTGTGCCGCTAGCAGCAAAACCGCCGCTGCCGTCATTCAGATAAAGCTTATTGGTGCCACCCCAATTCCCTACAACTAAATCAAGCGCACCATCACCATTCACATCCCCAAGCTTGATGCTATAAGAGCTATCTGCCTCAGAACCAATAGCAACACCATCGACGCCAACATAACCGCTGCCATCATTAATATAAAGCTTGTTGGCTTGTCCAGTATTCCCACTAATCAAGTCAAGGTCACCATCGCTGTCCACATCGCCCAGGGCCAAACTAAAGGTGGAATCTAACTCCGAACCGAGAGCCAAACCACGGGCAGAAAAACTACCATGATTTGAATTCGAGTAAAGTTTAATGATTGAACCATCATTTCCCTCTACAAGGTCATGGTCACCATCACCATCCAGATCACCAACAACAAAACTGGTCGTAGAATATGTTGTACCTCCCATGACTGACCCGCTTGCGGAAAAGCCATACTTACCATCATTCCGATGAATCATATTGGCTTGACCGCTGTTCCCAACAACCAAATCAAGATCACCATCGCCATCGATATCCCAAAAAACGACACTACTAGTCTGGTCTGTCGCCGTTCCTATCGCATTTCCATTAGCAGAAAAAAGAGCCGCTCCATCATTCAGATACAGTTTATTCGTTTCATTCCAGTTTCCAGTTACCAGGTCCAAATCACCATCCACATCAAAATCAGCTAAAACTGTACTGAAAGTAATATCAGCCTCAGACCCTATCGCTTCGCCATTGACGGGAAAACCACCACTGCCATCATTCAGGTAGAACTTATTGGTTGCGCCATTATTTCCTACGACCAAATCCAGATCACCATCGCCATCCAGATCCCCAAGACTTACACTGAGTGTAAAATCCGTCTCCGAACCGATAGGCAAACCATTGGTAGAAAAGCCACCGTTGCCATTGTTTAAATACAACTTATTAGTCTGACCAAAGCCTCCCGCAATCACATCGAGATCACCATCGCCATCAACATCCCCAAGCGTAAGACTAAAAGTATCATTTACATGCAAACTGATAGGCGTTCCAACTGCCGAGAAACCACCACTGCCATTATTCAGATAATACTTATTGGTCTGACCAATGTTCCCTGCAATCAGATCTAGATCACCATCACCATCGATATCCTCAAAAATAATACTGGCCGTGTTATCCGTTTCTACACCAATGGATATACCATTGTAATCAAAACGGCTACGACCATCATTCAGATAAAGTTTATTAGTCTGCCCCCAATTCCCTGTAATCAGATCCAGATCACCATCACCATCCACATCCCCAAGATCAATGGCCGAAACACTATCCACCCCGGAACCGATGTCTGGGGCAGCAGGAACATTTTGATAAATGATATGAGGAGCACCATCATTCCCCACTATTAAATCAAGATCTCCATCATTATTTAGATCCATCAAGGTAACGCTAATAGATAAAAACGCACCAGAACCAATATCAGTACCATTCGTTGAGAAACCGCCACTGCCATCATTGAGATAGAGCTTATTTCTATGCCCAAAGTTACCGGCAATAAGATCAAGATCTCCATCTTCATCTACATCACCAAGGATGCCGCCAAAAGTGACATCTGCCTCCGAGCCAATATTTGTGCCATTGGTAGAAAAAACACCCGCTCCATCGTTTATGTAGAGCTTATTCGTCTGAGCTGCATTTCCAGCGATCAAATCTAGGTCTCCATCCCTATCAACATCCCCAAGAATAACAATACCTGTAGTATCCATCTCTGAACCTATATCAGTGCCAGTTACACCACTAGCGGGAAAACCACCGCTGCCATCATTTAAATAAAGCTTATTGGTTTCATTCACTCCTTCATTTCCAGTGACTAGATCAAGGTATCCATCTCGATTAACATCACCCATTGCAACACTGACAGTAGCATCTACCTCAGAACCCACAACCACTCCGGCATTAGGAAAGCGGCTTGAAGTCGCTAAGGCGCTATCGTATAGATAAAGTTTATTGCCCTGCTCACTGTTCCCAACAAACAGATCGAGATCACCATCCTGATCCACATCGCCAAGCGCTACACTATGAGTCGCTTCTGTTTCCAGGCCAATATCTACGCCACTTGCAGGAAACACACCACTGCCATTGTTCAGATAAAGCTTGTTGGTCTGCCCCCAATTTCCTGCCACCACATCAAGGTGGCCATCCCCATTCACATCTCCAAGAACAACGCATGAGTGCTATCTGTCTCTGAACCAATATTTATGCTGGGATCAAAACTACTACCATTATTCAAATAAAGTTTATTCGTAACATTATTATTTCCTGTCACCAAATCCAGGAAACCATTTCCATCTACATCCCCAAAAGTAACACTATGAGTACTCTCTATTTCAGCACTTACAGCAAGGCCTGGAGAATTCCCATCTGGAAAGCCCGCAAGACGCTGACGATGCCAGGCCAAATACGCAGCCTGCTCAGCCGTAGACCAATTAGCATTGGTCTGAGCTAAATCCATTAAAGCAGTATCAGCAAAATCTTCGGTAAAGGGTAGACCAGGGGTCCCGGCATGAAGCGGAACTGAGACCATTGCGAAAAACAATGAGAATCCGACGAAAAAAACATTTGCGCGACGATCCATAACAACTGACACCTTGAGTGATTATCAGACACACTTAAGCTTAAACTGCTACCATGAAGCGCATCATTTCGACTCAACATTATATCTGCATTCATATGAAAAAGCTGAGGTAATTACGCGTCACATCATCAATGTTTACAGGTAGATACCCGATTTCGAGCGCGGGCTACTCACTCGTCAGATTCAAACACAAGTTAGAACGGCTGTTATATGCATTCACCCAGGTTCAGGCCAGAATAAAGTCATTCACCAGGAAGATTACGATCTCCACAGCAATCAGCCAGATAATAATCCACTCAAGCATAGACGAGTGCCGGTGTTTGAGGTCATCAGCCAGCATGACAAACATTTCGTGAATGGTTTCGAGTTTAAGCGACAACATCTCCGTACGCTGTTTTAACTCCAGATACGATGCCCCGACTTCATAGGTCGGTTGTAATTCAGGGTATTCCCAGAAAAACTCCGGTGTATCAAGCAATTCATACTTCAGCAGGATTTCACTTTTGGTTAAGAACAGCTGGCCGCGCATCATGGCAGCTTCTCGGCGTGACAATGAGGTTGAGCCGGTTTTCGCCAGTTTACGTGGAATGGCAGAGGTTTCTTCAATGGTAGTACGCGCCTGCTCTTCCAGCACTGACAACTGGGTCGATTGCGCCAGCGCATGGGAGATAGCCATCAAACTTAACGGCTCGTCGTTAATGAGTTCAATATTGGCGTGGGTAAAACGATTCTTCTCACAACCGGTCAAATAGATAAAATGATCGATCTCTGGTTCGTCCAACGCGGCTTTCGCATGCTGGGCCATCAACGCGGCAAGATAATCGATCGACTCCTGTCTGAGGTTCCAGTACACGGTAACGCCAAATGGAAACACCACGCAACTGCCCTCCTCCAGTTCAACGAACAACACCTCGCGATAACAGGCAGCGCGCCCACTGCTCATTAACACTTCGCTGAGTGGCGAGAAATCAAATGAATCTGCATAGCAGACTACCTGACAGGGGTATAATGTTTTTGCTTCTATCGTCATTATTTATGCTTTTCGCTTATGTTTAACAGCAGCCTGATAAATGTTTGGCAGGCATCCAGTGTCGTCGTTTCGCTCATCGTATGATATCCGCTCGTCGGAATCTGTACCGTACTACCATTCACCATTCCTTTTGACGCAAGGATGATTCGTCCCAATTCAGTACTACCCAACGATGTGATAATGCCGCCATTTTTGACAGCCCGTCTATTTTGCGCCTCGATATACTCATCCTTAAACGAATAAAGAATGCCATTATCACTACAGATCTGCCTGAGCTGAGAGGTCATGTTTTCATCAAAAATCGCATTCACATCCTTGTGGCGTAATACTACCTGCTGGTGCTTCACTGTATCAATGTCGGGATAGGGACTCGTATCAACCACAATCAATCTGTCCGTTGAGACCCCAAAGCGACGAAACCATTCCAGTAGGTAACGCCAGCTTTTACCCGCCTCCTCCTGCGCGGTAAAAAAAGCGGTGCCCTTAAATCCTAATTCAAACAGATGCACCAACACTGCGGCGGTTAATACATTATCTAGCTGTCCACGCAGCAAGCCATCTTCAATCATCAGTTTATCGTTAAATCCTAGCGGCGTACCGGCGACCAGATGATCCATGCCTGCTAGCTCAAAGATTAGATTGTTGCGATATTCACAAATATAGCTATTATTAATTTTACCCGCACCACGATAAGCCCCTGACCAGGGATCATAAGCATAGACGGGGGTATTACTGAATCGCCCGACCACTTTTTTCATCAACTCTTCTGATACTGAATTGCCCAATAAATCAGAACGATTACCCGACACAAACGCGGCATACTGAAATTCATTGGGGCCGGTGCATATCAGGCCATGACGATCAATGTGCGCCGAGAACAGTGTTTGATGTGGGTAGCTGCCCTGTGCCACCAAGACGCCTTCATACCAGGTCACATTAGCACCACGTTCTTCCAGCTCGCGTTGTAGTACACGAAAAAAGGGATGTTCAGCCCCCACCACACTGGGATGACGTATCAAGCTTTTCAGCAGGTCGATAAAATTATCAAACCGGACATCCATTATTTTTTAGCCTCCAGACGGCGTAGAAACTCCGCCATCACTAGCTCGAACAGATCTTTTCCCAAATAGAGATCCTCAACGCCCACATCCAGATTTGGATTGTCATTTACCTCTATCACATAAACGCCTTTGTCTGACTGCTTAACGTCGACACCATACAACCCATCACCTATCAAACCAGCCGCCTTCACTGCTACATCGACAACCGCTTTGGGGGCCTCAGCCACCGCCCAGGTTTTCGCCGTACCTGCTTTAAAATCACCACGGGCCCCATGCTTTACGATCTGCCAATGTTTCTTATACATAAAATACTGGCAGGCAAAAATCGGCTTGCGGTTTAACACGCCAATCCGCCAGTCATATTCCGTATAGAGATATTCCTGCGCCAGAATTAACTCCGATTTCTCAAATAACTGCTCGGTAATACGGGTAAACTCATCTCGCGTTTCAGCCTTAAATACGCCTAATGAAAATGCGCCATCAGGCACCTTCAATACCATTGGGTATGCAATCTCAGTTTCTGTCGCGTGAAGATCATTTCGACCAAGAATAACGGTTTTTGGCGTATCAATTTTATTGGCCCGTAAAAGCTCTGCCAGATAAACTTTATTGGTACAACGTAAAATAGAGGTCGGGTCATCAATCACGACCATCCCCTCACTCTCCGCTTTTTTAGCGAACCGGTAAGTGTAATGATTGATGTGTGTCGTATCACGAATAAACAGTGCATCATATTCTGCCAAGCGCGAATACTCTTTCTTTTCAATCAGGTCGACATCAATCCCCAGCTTCTTTCCGGCGCTAACAAATGCCTTTAGTGCCTTAGCATTAGAAGGGGGTAGTGGATTTTCAGGGTCATGCAAAATAGCCAGGTCATAGCGACCATGCGATTTCTGCTTCGGTGCCTGCCAACGTCTAGACAAATAACCACTCAGCGCTTCGACAAAAAAATCTTTCTCTTCTTTTTTGAGTCGCTGAAACGCCATCGGTCGAATAGTCGTAATGCGCCATTGATCCAGTCTTTTAAAACTGACCTGCAACAATGGATAGGGGAAGGTTTCAAAAATACGACGCGCCAAGCTCCCAAAACCTGCCTGCTGGCAACGCCCGAACATAACCATTATTGAGTGCTGGGAGTCATCCTGAGGCTCTTTTTTGAAGGCCTTAATCACATCCTCGTCAAGATTAACAACATCCAGGCTATACATCGCCTTAGCGCTCAAATCAAGAATGCTTTTTACTGACGGTATCACTCGATGTCGTCGTGCCTCAGCCAGCAGTGAACAGTAGTATCCAATACTCGAATAAGAGTAATCTTTGCACAGGTTGATCACCTGAACATTTTTCAGCGAAAAATATTCTTGCGAAGTCAGGTATTCATCAATATCCACGACTGGACAAGTCACTTCCTTAAGTGCACTGAAACTTGCCGCTTCAACTACAATAATCTGGTTCATCATTTTGTTAACGCACCTTAGGGTAAATAATTAAAGCAGCACGCTGACCACTTTTACCATAGCGGGCCATACGTTCAAACTCCTGCTGAGCAATAGGCATGTTGACGCTGTCGGTCACCGTTTTACCTTTTTCTACATCAATATAGGGGTCGTGAAAGTAGATGAAATGCTCATCATGCCCAGTCATCACTACCCAATGGGGGAACTTTTCCTGATAAAGCCGATACGAACTAATCAACACGACCGGCACTGCACCACTATCCAGTGCCGCGATAATTTCATTAGTGGTCACGGACTGATAGTTAATCTGTACCCCTGATGATTTCATTTCCTTAAGGAAGTCCTCCTCCACAAGACGGATCACTTCTTTCTTGTCTTTGCTCCGCACCGAGTCAACAAAGAGCGTCGTATCCTTATCTTTGACATAGACGACAACCTTAAAGCCACGACGATGCGCAGCCAGTGCCAGGCCGTAGGGACCGCACCCACCATGACCAGAGGTCATGTAGATGCTGGTCGATTCGCGCCATAAACGCAGCTCTATCTGACGTGAAAGCTCAATCCGCTTATCCAGCGTCTTCATGGCCATCATCAGAGATGCCGGGCCACAGGTAAATTCCAACGTTTGATGATAGTAGTGCACATTCGTAAAATGATGCGGCAGGTTCTTTATCAGGCGTTTTTCTAATCGCACAGCATCTGCGTCATCTTCATAATATTTTAGATAACGTCCAAACTGACGGTAACCCATGCTTTCAAACAGGCGAATAGAGGCCAGGTTATCGTCACGTACTTCCAGGCGCATCGTAATACAGTTATGTTCAACCGCATCACTTTCACCAGCGATCACCAGTTTTCTTGCAATGCCACTGTGACGATGTGATTGTGCTATTGCAATAGAATATAACCTTGCCAGTGACGTGCCTCGATTAAACAAAATCAACACATAGCCCGTTAAATTTCCTGCCTCCTCTGCCACCAATACGGTTGAGCGTCCTTTGGTTAAAAGGTGACGAAAACTACGCCGACTAATACGGTCTTGTTCAAAACAACTCTTTTCAATATCGACTAATTGATCGATATCTTCTAGCCGTCCATGCCTAATCATTGATACTTTCCTGCGAACAACTTAAACCTTCTCCTCGCTACCACCACACAAAAAGGGGCATTCCCGCCATCCTCGGGAATACCCCATAAAATAACAGACAAAGCCTCGCGCTAACTACCAGAAACCAAAATCATCATCCATCAGTTGCCGCAAGTGTTTTTCTTCCATACGGCACTCATAGTGCCGCCTTGCCTGCCTTTTTTTCTTTCTTTGCTGATCTTCGCTGGCCGCATCATTTTCATAATCTGAAAAATCCTCTGCGCTGAAAATAGCGACATAATTACTTTCCACAGACACATCTTCCACTTTTCTTCCCATTGATTATATTCTCCGAACGCTATTCAAC
>CALZIG010000040.1 GCA_945787585.1 uncultured Gammaproteobacteria bacterium
CTTGTTGAAGTGATCCTGGTGATGCGCCATCGACGCAGCTTGATGCAGCGACTGGGGCGTATGATCCGTATGAAGGGCCAAACAGATTCAGAGGTATCGGAATGAAGTCTAGACATAAACGCATGGTATTTATTGTGATTGGTTTGGCTGCACTGGGCGGCGCCGTGGCATTGATCATGAATGCGCTACAGAGCAATATTAACCACTTTTTTAGCCCGACGGAGGTGATGGCCAACGCCGCGCCGAAAGATCGAACATTTCGTCTCGGAGGGCTGGTAGTGAAAGAGAGTCTGCAACGCGAAGACGACGGGCTGACGGTCCATTTTCGAGTGACAGATAATGTCGAGAGCGTGCCGGTGATCTTTACTGGTATCCTGCCAGATCTATTCCGCGAAGGGGAAGGGGTTGTGGCGCAGGGCAAGATCGCGAATGATGGTACCTTTATGGCGGATGAAGTGTTGGCGAAACACGATGAAACCTATATGCCGCCTGAGGTTGCCGAGGCGCTCGAGAAATCGGAACAGGCTAAGAAGCTAGAGGCTGCAGTTTCACCCGCGGAGGGAATATAAGATGATACCTGAAATAGGGCATTATGCATTGGTGCTGGCGTTGTCGATGGCGTTTATTCAGGCGGCATTGCCGTTAATCGGCGCACAGCAGGGTAAAGCATCGTGGATTGCGGTGGCGCGTCCGGCGGCACAGGGGCAGTTTGCGTTTGTCCTGATCGCCTTTGGCTGTCTTACTTACTCGTTTGTGGTGAATGATTTCTCGGTGCAGTATGCCGCTGCTCATTCCAATTCACAGCTGCCGGTGCAATATCGCGTTGCAGCAGTGTGGGGTGGTCATGAAGGCTCGCTATTACTATGGGCGTTGATGCTGGGTGGCTGGACTTTCGCGGTCTCGGTGCTGAGTAAAAATCTGCCGGATGAGAGGGTGGCGCGCGTGATTGGTGTGCTCGGTATGGTCTCCATTGGCTTCCTGTTCTTTATTCTACTGACCTCAAACCCGTTTGATCGCCTGATTCCGGCGGCACTCGATGGTCGCGATTTGAATCCACTGCTACAGGATCCGGGGCTGATTATCCATCCGCCGATGCTGTATATGGGCTATGTTGGCTTCTCAGTAGCGTTTGCCTTTGCGATTGCCGCATTGATCAGTGGACGGCTGGATGCCGCATGGGCACGCTGGTCGCGTCCGTGGACCACCGCCGCGTGGTGTTTTCTGACGATTGGCATCGCGCTCGGCAGTTGGTGGGCCTATTACGAGCTTGGCTGGGGTGGCTGGTGGTTCTGGGATCCAGTTGAAAATGCCTCCTTTATGCCGTGGCTGGTCGGCACTGCGCTGATCCATTCGCTGGCGGTGACTGAAAAACGCGGCAGCTTTAAAAACTGGACGGTACTGCTGGCGATCATCGCTTTTTCGATGAGCCTGCTGGGAACCTTCCTGGTGCGTTCCGGTGTATTGACCTCGGTACACGCCTTTGCCACAGACCCTGCGCGCGGTGTCTATATTCTCGGTTTTCTTGCGGCCACGATTGGTGGTTCGCTGTTTCTGTATGCGGTGCGCGCACCGAGTGTCAGTAAAGGCGGCGAGTTCTCGATGCTGTCGCGTGAAACACTATTGTTGAGCAACAACGTGTTGCTGATCGTGGCGTGTGCAACAGTGCTCCTCGGTACCCTCTATCCGCTGTTACTAGACGCGCTGGATATGGGCAAGATCTCAGTGGGGCCTCCTTACTTTAATTCTGTGTTTGTGCCGCTGATGATGCCGCTACTCTTTTTAATTGGGCTGGCACCGTTTGTGCGTTGGAAAAAGGCGAACCTGGGTGAGTTAACGCGACTGCTGCGCTGGGCCTTCTGTGTTGCGCTGATTGTGGCACTGGTATTGCCATTTACGCTGGGTGAATGGCAGGTAATGGTGAGTGTTGGTCTATTGTTGGCAGCGTGGATTGTGATTACGATCATCATGGGTTTCATGCGACGCGCAGAGCGTGGAAATGGCCTGAAGGGTTTGTCGATGAGTTACTACGGCATGCAGATGGGCCATTTTGGCATGGCGGTGTTTGTGGTTGGCGTCACATTGATTGGCGGTTATGAGACTGAGAAAGATGTCCGTATGGAGATTGGTGATGTCACCAGCGTGGGGGGATACACCTTCCGTTTTGATGGTGTCGTCGATCAGGCGGGCCCCAACTATCAGGCTACCCGCGGTTATATTCAGGTGATGAAAGATGGCAACAACGTGATGTTGATGCACCCTGAAAAACGCATCTATAACGTACAGACGATGCCGATGACCGAAGCGGCGATCGACAGTGGTTTTACCCGTGATCTCTATGTCTCGCTTGGCGAGCCAGTGAGTGGTGGCGCATGGAGTGTGCGTATCTATCACAAACCGTTTGTGAACTGGATATGGGGAGGCTGCGGCCTGATGGCACTGGGCGGGCTGTTTGCCATCAGTGATCGACGCTACCGCCTTACATCGCGCAGTCGCCGCGAAGCCGATAGTAAAAAAGCGGCCGCGACGAACAGTGGCGATGGCCGTACAGCAAGTGGCAGCCCAGTGGCGGCGAGAGAGGCTGAGGTCTGATGCGTCATCTGAAATACCTGCTGCCGTTGGCAGTATTTGGAGTCATGGTATGGTTTCTGGGGCAGGGGCTGTACCTCAACCCGAGAGAGGTGCCATCACCGCTCGTGAATAAGCCCGCACCCGTGTTTAACGTGGCGGACCTGCATCGCCCCGAGTTGCAGTTTGCCTCTGAACAGATGAAGGGCAAGGTGTGGATCCTGAATGTGTGGGCCTCGTGGTGTCGCGCTTGTCGTGACGAACATCCGTTGTTTGTTGAGCTCGGTCGTCAGGGGATCGTGCCGATTGTGGGGTTGAACTATAAAGACCAACGCGGTGATGCACTTGAATGGTTGCGCGCACTGGGCAATCCCTATGTGGCCAGCGCCTACGATGTTGATGGCCGTGTCGGCATGGACTACGGCGTTTACGGTGTGCCAGAGACCTATGTGATCGATAAGCAGGGCGTCATCCGCTATAAGCATACTGGCCCGGTCACGGCACAGTCGTTACAGACCAAGGTGCTGGCACTAGTGAAGGAGTTACAGGGATGAAACAACTGTTAGCGTGTTTAATGTTGCTGTCAGTGATGTTGGCGATACCCAATGTTCACGCCAAGGAGGCGGCGACGATGGCGGCCGATCCTGTGCTGGAAAAACGTGTGATGGCGCTGGCGTATGAGCTGCGCTGTCTGGTGTGTCAAAATCAGTCATTAGGGGGGTCACAATCTGAGTTTGCGATCGACCTTCGTGATGAAATTCGTCAGCAGATGACGCAGGGCAAGAGCGATAAGCAGGTGACCGATTTTATGGTCGAGCGTTATGGCGACTTCATTCTTTTTAAACCCCCGGTAAAATCGACCACGCTTGCATTGTGGATAGGGCCGTTTGCGCTGTTAGCGATTGGCGCGCTGGTACTGTTTATACATTTGAAGCGCCGCAAGCGCACGCTCAATACCACGCCGTTGAGTGACGAAGATCATAAGCGGGCCGAGGCCCTGTTGGATAACAAATAAAAGCAGACCCGTAACAGCAAGTTAGTTCGCGTGGAGCAGAGGAAATTTAAGGCATGATTATTTTTTGGATTGTAGCAGCGCTGCTGACGATCGCGGCACTGCTTTTTTTATTACCCCCGTTGTTACAGCGGATCAGAAATCACGAAGGGATTGTGATCGAACAGGATGCGGTCAATGTCTCGATCTATAAAGATCAGATTGCTGAACTCAAGCAGGATTTGATGAATGATGTGATTACGCATGATCAGTACGAGCAGGGGCAGCAGGAGTTAGAGCGACGTCTGCTGGAAGATGTCACCGTGGCCACTGGAGGTAAGAAGGCGGCGGAAGCGGGCATCCATGGTGTCACCGCAGCGGTAGTATCAGTGGTGGTGATCGCCACCTCATTATCACTCTACCTGACCTTTGGTAAGCCGGAACTGGTGGCCCCCGTCGATGTGACAGAAGCGCCCACGGTGTCAGAAAACATGACGCAGGAAGAGATGACCGATCAGGTGGCGATGATGGTCAGCCAGCTCTCCGCACGTCTGGAAAAGGATCCAACTGATGTACAGGGATGGGCCATGCTGGGACGTTCTTACTATGCACTGAGTCGTTATGGCGATGCGGTAGCGGCCTTTTCAAAAGCCGTGTCGATTGTCGATAATGACGCGCAGCTACTGACCGATTATGCCGATGCGATGGCGATGAGCAGCGGTGAGCAGACCCTTGAAGGTCGCCCGATGGAGTTGATCATGCGGGCATTGAACCTTGATCCGCAGAATCAGAAAGCGTTATGGCTGGCGGGGACTGCCGCCTATGAGCGCGCTGATTTTGAATCTGCACTGATCTACTGGCGACGCATCCTCGCGATGTTGCCGCCCGACTCTCAAACCGCGAAAACAATGGCCGGAAATATCGCCGAAACTGAGCAGCTGATGTTGGCACAACAGAACAATGCCAACGGCGGTGGTAGCACACCGTTAAGCGATACATTGAGTCAGGGTACGCTATCTGAAGGCGGTGGTGCGGTGAGTGGTTCCTCGGTAAGCGGTGTGGTGACGTTATCTCAGTCGCTTGCGGCCGAGGTGTTGCCGACTGATACAGTCTATATTTTTGCGCGAATGATGAACGGACCGCGCATGCCGCTGGCGATCCTGAGAACCGAAGCGGGGAAAATGCCAATAGAATTCACCCTCGATGATTCGATGGCGATGGACGCGTCGATGAACCTTTCCAGCGCCTCAGAAGTGATGGTGATGGCGCGGATTTCGCGCAGCGGCAATGCAACGCCTCAAAGTGGCGATATGCAGGGCGGTGTGCAGAACGTGAAGATCGGTACTGCCGGTATCGAGATTGTGATTGATGAGGTGATCCCTTAGCGCTCTGAAAAGCGCCTCGAATTTTGCGGCGCAGGATTGATCCGGGCGAGCGTCGATGGGCAATGTGGAGATGAACAGTGCACCGAGCATTACTGTGGCCATGGCTACTGCTGTCGCTATCAGCCTGCGAGATGGCGCCGACGCCAGTGGTGCAATCCCCTCGTCTCGTTGCAGCGGGTGAGCCCTTTCCGGAGGTGATACTGCCGGGGCTGGATCGTGAAGACCTGCCAATCACACAACTGCGCGGCAAGCTGGTGGTGCTGAATATCTGGGCCACCTGGTGTCGACCCTGCCGCCATGAGTTGCCGAGTCTGCAACGGCTGGGTGAGCAGCTCGATCCTGAGCGCTTCGTAGTGCTGGCAATGTCGATTGATGATGATAAACACCTGCCACGCGAATACCTGATCGACCGCAAGATCGAGCTGGCGAGCTATATTGATTTGAAGATGGAGATTGCGAACGACAAACTGGGGGTGCAGGTTTACCCCGATACCTATCTGATTTCACCCGATGGCCGTCTGTTGCTCAATATCGAAGGCGAGCGCGAATGGGATAGTCCGCAGGTGGTTGCGGCGCTGCAAGCGGCTTATATGGGCGATACCGCTATACTACAGCGTGTTCTGCTGCCAGATGTGAGAGAATAATCGCGTAATGTCACTGTGTTGAGAATGAGCGAGAGGAGATTGTGATGCACAATAATAGTCATTGGTTGAAACAGATTGGAATCGGTTGTCGTTCTGCTGCGCTGCTGTGCTGTGCGATGTTGGTGGGGGTGCCGTCAGCGATGGCGGGTGATCCGATCAACGGCGGCAAGCTCTATAATCAGCACTGTAAAAAGTGTCACGGCGCTGACGGCAAGAGTAGCTTTCCCGGCGTGGCAGATTTTTCGCGCGGCGAAGGGTTATTGAAGGCGGATGGCGAACTACAGCAAAAGATCAATAATGGCAAAGGGATGATGCCCGCGTTTCGCAGTATGCTCACAGAAGAAGAGATCTTCGATGTGATTACCTATCTGAGAAAACTGCGCCGATGAGTCAACGCTTTACCCTGACGACGCTGCTATTGTTATCGGCACTGTCGCTGACGGCTTGTAGCAGCGGCGATAGCGATAGTGATGCCGTGGCACCCACGGCGACCACGCAATCAGATGATGCGCAGCAGGCTGAGAAAGTGGCGACCTCAGATGCTAGCCCCGCATCAGCTGCTGTCGCGAGTAATACAGCAGCGACGCGCAGTAGTCTACCGCGTGTGCTGGAATCCTTCGGCGTTGGTGATGGTGTGTTTGTGCGTTCACTCGCAGTGGATACCCATGATCAATCGATCTGGGTGGGGACTTCAGCCGGTGTGCTGGAGATTGATCTTGCAAGTTACGACATGCGTGCCATTTACTCCCGCAAGGATGGACTCGCCAACGAATACGTCTTCAGCATTATGGTCGATAGTCAGGGCAGTAAGTGGTTTGGCACCAATGGCGGCGGCATGACACGCTATCGTAACGGCGAGTGGAAGACCTTTTTTCCAATGCACGGCCTCGCCGATTACTGGGTCTACTCTTTTGGAGAGGCGCAGGATGGCTCACTGTGGGTCGGTACCTGGGGTGGCGCAAACCAGTTCAGTCGCACAGATGACAAGTTCACCGCCACTTATGTGAAAGAGCTGGTGAACGAGTGGGTCTACGGCATCGCCAGCGATGATCACGGGCGCATGTGGCTCGGCACAGAGGGTGGCATTTCGATGTTTGATGGCACGCGCTGGCACGGTTTTACCCATGAAGACGGCATCGGCGCACCCAATAAAAAGAACCTGCCGGTAAGCCAGAATACAGGTTTAGGAACGCGTGAACGGCACGACCTGAGTGTGCTCTCCGAAGGTCAGCAGACCTATAATCCGGGGTATGTCTTCTCTGTGCTGGTCGCGGCAGATAGCAAGGTGTGGGCCGGTACGTGGGGCGGCGGCGTGAGTTTTTACGATGGTAAAACATGGCAGAATCTGACCACTGAGGATGGGCTGGCGGGGGATATTGTCTACAGCATTGCACAGGATAGCGACGGTATTTTCTGGTTTGGCACGAATAATGGATTGTCACGCTTTGATGGCGAGGCGTGGCAGACCTTTTCTAAAGGCACCGGGAACGGTTTGATCGATGACAATGTCTATACAGTTATCGCACTACCGTCCGGGGAAGTGTGGGCCGGTACACGTGGCGGCGTGACACGCATCGGTTACGGCGAATAGGTGTAAGGGTGAGTGTTGTCCCCTCCATCGTTAGTATGAATAGAATCAAAGGTGAGTGATGTGAATCTGAATTTTAAGGCGTTAGCGGTAGTGGTGATCATCATGGGCTTTATGGTGGTCGGCGGA
>CALZIG010000041.1 GCA_945787585.1 uncultured Gammaproteobacteria bacterium
CGCCAGTTTATCTTCATCGGGCAGTTGCCACACAATCCCTTTTTCATCCAGCTGACGCATTACACTACAGATGCGCGCATGGGCGTACTGGATGTAATAGACTGGATTGTCATTCGACTGCGACTTGGCAAGGTCGAGGTCGAAGTCCATGTGCTGTTCACACTTGCGCATCACATAGAAGAAACGTGCGGCATCGTTCCCCACCTCTTCGCGCAGTTGACGCAGCGTGACGAACTCGCCGCTGCGGGTCGACATCTGTGCCTTTTCGCCACCACGATAGAGGATTGCAAACTGCACCAGTAGCACATCCAGTTTGTCGACATCATCACCGAGCGCTTGCAGCGCAGCCTTAACCCGCGGCACGTAGCCGTGGTGATCGGCCCCCCACACGTCGATGACGCGATCAAAGCCACGCTCCAGCTTGTTCATGTGATAGGCGATGTCGGAGGCGAAATAGGTCGCCTGACCATTTTCACGAATCACAACGCGATCTTTTTCATCGCCAAAATCGGTCGAGCGAAACCACCACGCGCCGCCCTCTTCATAGAGATGACCGCTGAGTTTAAGGCGTCCCACCGCGCGCTCGATTGCACCCGAGGAGACCAGCGAGTTTTCTGAAAACCACTCATCGTAGATCACGCCGAACTCCAGCAGATCTTCGCGGATATCGGCCAGAATACTGTTGAGTGCCGCATCAAAGACAATTTGATACCCTTCATCGCCGATCAGTGTTTTACAGCGATCAACCATGGCATCGATGTAGCGCTCTTTGTCACCGCTGCCGTCGGCCTTTTCGTCTTCTGGCAGATTGTCCATCACAACATTGGCGGGATGACGAAGCGCATCGCCATGGTGCTGTTTTAGTTCAGCGGCGATGTCGTAAATATACTGGCCTTTGTAACCGTTGATCGGAAAGGTGATGGCCTCGCCACACCCTTCGAGGTAACGCAGCCAGGTGCTGGCGGCGAGAATGTTCATCTGGCGTCCGGCATCGTTGACATAATATTCGCGGTGGACCTTGAAGCCCGCGGCGGCGAGCAGGTCTGCGACGGTGGCACCGTAGGCGGCACCACGCCCGTGGCCGACATGCAGCGGGCCGGTGGGATTAGCCGAGACAAACTCGACCTGTACTCGCTTGCCCTGGCCAATCGTGCTGTGGCCAAAGGCCTCGCCAGCTTCAAGAATTTTACTGATCACCGCGCGCTGCGCGCCGTCGGCCATGAAAAAATTGATGAAGCCGGGGCCGGCGATCTCAACTTTATTAACCATGTCCGATGGCGGCAGTGCATCGACAATCTGTTGCGCCAGCTCACGCGGTTTGCATTTGGCTTGCTTGGCCAGCATCAGCGCGACATTGCAGGCGAAATCGCCGTGGCTTTTATCGCGGGTGCGCTCAATCTGGATGTCGAGGTTGATCGCTGCGGGCAGGTCATCACGTTGCTGTAGCGCCGTGACGGCCTCGGTGATAAGGGCTTGTATTTGGGTTTTCATTAACGCTTTGCCGGATCAGTGGTTGGGCCGATGATTGGATCGGTGAGTTTATTTGTGGCCAACAATGGCTGGCGACCTATTATCCGGAGTCTGGCCCAACATTCAAGCGTTAGACTTGTTTAATCTGCTGCGTTGATTAACCGATCTCCATCGCATCTACGTCGATTGACCAGCGCACCTTTTTTGCCAGCGGCAGTTGTGACAGTTGTGGCAACCAGTGACGTAAAAAATTGTGCAGCGCGATGCGTTTGTCGGCCTGAATCAGCAGTAGTGCGCGGTAACGCCCGGCACGTTTTTCCATCGCGGCGGGGATCGGCCCCAGCAGTTCAGCGGGAGCGGTCAGTTGAAGCCCCATCTCACGGGCAGCACTCAGAAATTTATGCGGTTGTTCGCGGCTGCTCGCTTCGGCACGCAACAGGGCGATGTGACGGAACGGCGGCAGTCGTGCCTGTGAGCGTTCAATCAGCAGGTCACTGGCGAAGCGGCTATAGTCGTGATTGATGATGCCGTTGAGCAGCGGATGCTCCGGGTGATGGGTCTGGATCAGCACCTCGCCGCGCTGGTCGCCGCGTCCGGCGCGCCCTGCGACCTGGATGATCAGCTGCCCCATCCGTTCGCTGGCGCGGAAGTCGATCCCAAACAGCCCCTGGTCTGCATCGAGGATGCCGACCAGCGTGACGTTCGGCAGGTGGTGCCCCTTGGCGAGCATCTGGGTGCCGAGCAGGATTTGGCCGCGCCCCGCCTGCACCTGTTTGAGTAATTTTTGTAGCGTGCCTTTGCGGCGTGTGCTGTCGCGATCGATGCGGATGATCTCATTGTGCGGAAACCGTTCGGCCAGCGCCTCGGCGGCACGTTCGGTGCCCTGCCCCAGTGGGCGTAGATCGACACTGCCGCAATCGGGGCACTGCGCATCGATGCGCCGTTGGCTGTCGCAGTGGTGGCAGCGCAGCAGATTGCGTGATTTGTGCAGAATCATATGGGCATCGCAACGGGCGCAGTTGGCGAGCCAGCCGCAGTCGTGACAGATCAGCGTCGGGGCATAGCCGCGACGGTTGAGAAACAGTAGCACCTGCTGTTGCTTGTCGAGGTGGTATTGGATCGCCTGCAACATCGTGGTTGAAAAGCCTTCGGTCAGTTTTTGCTGGCGCACATCGAGCAGGCGTATTTTGGGGTGCGCCGCATCACCGGCACGCTCCGGCAGGGTCAGATGTTGGAAGCGTCCCTGCCGCGCATTGTGCAGACTCTCCAGTGACGGGGTTGCCGAGCCGAGTACAATCGGAATCTCTGCCTGCTGCGCGCGCCGAATCGCGACGTCGCGGGCATGATAGCGAAAACCCTCCTGCTGTTTAAAGGAGAGGTCGTGCTCTTCATCTATTAGTATGATCCCGAGTCGCGCCATCGGGGTGAACACCGCTGAACGGGTGCCGATCACAATCGGCGCATCGCCCGCTTTTGCCTGCAACCAGCTATTCATCCGCGCTTTATCGTTGAGCCCTGAGTGCAGCAATGCGATCGGCACAGCGAAACGTTGCTGAAAGCGCTTCAGCAGCTGCGGTGTCAGCCCGATTTCGGGCACCAGAATTAACGCCGGTTTGTCTGCGCGCAGCACCTGTTCCACGGCGCTGAAGTAGACTTCAGTTTTGCCGCTGCCGGTGACACCATCGAGCAGTAGCGACTGGAACCCATCGAGTGCGCTGTGGATAGCCTCGCAGGCGAGTGTTTGTGCGGCGTTGAGTGCTGGGGCGGTGGTGGTGTCGACGGCAGCCGCAGGTGATGGCGAGGTCGCCTGTTCCCGAATATCGATCCAGCCTTTTTCAGCCAGATTGCGCATCACCCCGCGCCAGTTTTCAAATTGCAGATCGAGTTCGCCGGCAGTGAGCGCCTTGTCCGTTTGTTGCAGGTGCTGTAGCAGCGCAAGCTGGCGCGGCGCGCGTTGCAGTGTCTGCGCTTCAACGCTGCGCCCGGTTTGATTGAGCCGCCAGGTTTTTTCACCGCTAAGCTTCGCGGCTTCACCCTGACGTAATAGCGTGGGCAGTGCCGCTGAGAACGCTTCGCCAATCGGGTATTGGTAGTAACGGCTCGCCCACTGCATCAGTGACTGTATCTCGGCGGTCAGGATGGCTTCGTCATCGAGCAGCTCAATAACGGGCTTGAGGCGTGATAGCGCAATCTCGCTGTCACTTTTGTGTGCTACCACGACGCCGATTTTCTGGCCGCGACCGAAGGGAATGCGTACGCGCGCACCGGGGACAATTTGTTTTAGCTCGCAGTGAGCGGGCAGTAGATAGTCAAAGGTGTAGGGCAGTGGTGACGGCACGGCGACCTGTAAGATGCCTTGTGAAACGGGGGCTGATTGCATGGCGCAGGACTCTAGCATGTTCGTTGACAGGTGCCCATGGTTAACAAGAGTCAAATTTACGTCTACTTGTCAGGATGTCTCTAGTAAAAATCGATAACTCGTTGTCATGAAAGAAAATAAACGATTATCCACAGTTTCTGTGGATAACTCTGTGGACGGATTGGGGTAATGATGACGAAAGCCTCGTTTTTATTGGCTTTGTGTTAGATTGATTAAATTTTGGCCGATCTTATTTTTTAATTAAAAACAATTAGTTATCAATATTCAAGGTTGAATGTGAAATATCCACAGCAGTTAATAGGGCTGTTTTGTCAATCATATAAGTTCTGTGTATAAGATTTTTTGGTTGACATAAAAAAATCCCTGTCAGCTTATGGAGATAGGCAGCAATGGTGTGATTTAGCCTGCGTAACCACCGGTAATCGATACTTAAAAAGGTTTTACGACCACTAGGATAATGACCACAATGAGTAGCAGAACAGGTAACTCATTGAACCAGCGATAGAAGACGTGACCGCGCTGGTTGTTGTCCTGTTTGAACGCCTTGACGAGCTTGCCACAATAGAGGTGATAGCCGATCAGCGCCACGACCAGCAGTAGTTTGAGGTGCAGCCACCCCATATCTGCGTAGAGTGCCCAGCCGTAGTCGAACAGTAGCCACAGCCCGAAAATGGTGGTGAGTACCGCGCCGGGGGTCATGATGCCGAAGTAGAGTTTGCGTTCCATGACTTTGAAGCGCTCATTGCTAATCGCATCGTCACTCATCGCATGATAGACAAAGAGGCGCGGCAGATAAAAAAGTGCCGCAAACCAGGTGACCATAAAAATGACATGGAAGGCTTTGACCCACAGCATGGTTGATATCCCTGAATTAACGATTCAGGTGGTAGTATAGCCGCTTTATGCAGTGGGGACTGGTGGAATATGGGGCTATTTACACCACTCTTTGATTGATGCGCGCGTATCGGTGATCTGTTTCAGGCGGGCTTCATCAGAGAAATAGGTGCGGTTACCCTTTTCATCTTCGGAGTACAGGCGGCTCACCGTCTGTAGTTTTTGCAGGCGGTCCTGTGCCTTTTTACAATTCTCATCGCGTTTGCTTTGCAGCGTCTTCAGGTCCGCTTTGGCGGCTTTTTCATCTTCTTTTTCATCTTCTTTTGCATCGCTGCTTTTATCTGTTTTCTCGGCAGATTTGTTGGCACCGGGGACGGCCGGTGCGGCGACATCTGGGGTAAACACTTTGACATCAATTTGCTCGGCAGAAGCACTGGGTGGGCGATCACTGAAGATGACTTTACCATTTTCATCGAGCGATTTGTAAAAACGCGCCGCCGAGGCATCGAGTGCGAGCAGTGACAGAGTGGCGCAGAGCGCGATGGTTAACCCTTTGTTCCCTCGTAACATTGTTGTTCATCTCTAATAGTGAGTGGAATATTCAGCTTATCGGCATTTTATCCTCAGACAACAGCCTTTTGTAGCCGATCGAGGCGCAGCCGCTCACGCTCATCGAAGAGGTGTCGTGAGGCCATCGCCACCGCGAAAATCGTCCCGAGGCCGGTGCCGGCAGTGACCATGAACATGATTAAAATTTGATAGCTGACCGCATCCATCGGGTCGGCCCCGGCCATAATCTGGCCAGTCATCATTCCCGGCAGGCTCACGATGCCGGCCACCGCCATCGCGTTGATGATCGGAATCATGCCGCTGCGAGTGCTTTCGCGGCGGATATCGCTAATCGCCTGTAGCGGTGTCTGCCCTAACGTCAGGCGGGCTTCGATCACTTCGCGCTGTTGCCATGCGGTCTGTGTCAGACGGTCGAGCCCCAGCGCGATGCCGTTCATGGTGTTGCCAAACATCATCCCCAGCAGCGGGATCGCATATTGCGGTGTGTACCACGGGTCGGCCGAGATCACCACGGTGAGTACCAGCAGTGTCACCACAATCGTTGAGATAAAAAGTGACACGGTGCCGAGGGCGAAACTCTGAATGCCGGCAAAGCGCCGCTGTTGGCGTACCATCACCTCGCGGCCCGCGGCCAGCAACATGATGAGTGAGACCAGAATAAGCCAGCCGGGGTGGGTCGTGCCAAATAACCATTTCAATATTAGACCGATGAGCAGCAACTGAATGACAGTACGCAGCGCGGCAACGATGATCGAACGGCTCACGCCGAGTTTCATCTGAAATGAGAGCAGCGCGAGTGCGATGACCAATAGGGCCGCCAGCGACAGGTCCCATAGCGAGAGGGTGATGAGTGTCATGCCGGTGCTCCCAATAGTGCCTGTGTTTGCGATGCTGGCAGTGGCACCAGCTGACCCTGCTTAATGATAAAGTGGCGCGACGCGACGCGTGCCAGTTGTTCAGGGTCGTGACTGACCCAGATTACAATGCAGCGGTGTTGTGCCTGATAGTCGGCGACAAGCTTTTCAACACGCAGCGTGTTGTCGTGGTCAAGACTGGCGGTGGGTTCATCCAGCAGGAGCGCCTGTGGCTGATTGGCCAGCAGTCGGAGCAGCGCAACACGCTGGCGTTCGCCACTGGAGAGGGTGCTGATGGGGGCGTCGAGAATCGCCTCGTCGAGTTCCAGTGTGTTTAGCCAGCTTGCCAATAAAGATTGGTCGATAGCGTGAATAAAATGTTCGCGTACACCGTCGCCCCACCATTGACTCATGGCGGGCAGGTAGCCAACCCGTTGTCGCCATTGCGAACCGCGATAGTCATTGCTAGAGACGTCATCGAGCAGCACCTCCCCCTGGTGTGGATCAAGATCTGCGATCGCACGTAACAGCAGGCTTTTGCCTGCACCAGAGTTACCCCGTATTGAAATAGCGCTGCCGTCGGAGACGGTGAGGTTTATCGGACCAAGGTGGTGTGTCTTGAGGTTGTTAATTTGTAGGTGACTCAGCGCGTATCCCCCAAATTTTTCTATAGTATCGCGAGCGATAGCATAACGCATCACTGAATATGTGAGCTGCGCGAGGGCAACTCACTTAATGATGTGAGTCGTGGTTTAACGAAGTGTTTGGTGAATAAAAAAAGGGGGCGCCATCGGCGCCCCCTTTGATTGACAACGTTACCGGCAGGCTTTAATTATGACCACGTGCCCCCGTAAACTCAGGATAGGCCTCAAGACCGCAGTCAGTGATGTCCAGCCCCTGGTACTCTTCTTCTTCGCTCACACGCACCCCCATGACAGCCTTGATGATTGCCCAGGTGATCAGACTGGTAACGAATACCCAGCCAAAGATCACACCGACACCGGTCAGCTGACCCATGAAGGTAGCATCGGCGTTGGAGATGATCACCGCCATCACGCCCCAGATACCGACCACACCGTGTACCGAGATCGCACCGACGGGATCATCGATCTTCATCTTGTCGAGTCCGAGAATCGAGAAGACCACCAGTATGCCACCGATAGCACCGATAATGGTGGCCATGATCGGGCTTGGGTCAAGCGGCTGTGCGGTGATCGCCACCAGTCCTGCCAGCGCACCATTCAGTACCATGGTGAGATCCGCTTTACCAAACATCAGGCGCGCGGTGAGCAGTGCGGCAATCACGCCACCGGCGGCTGCGGCATTGGTGTTTACAAAGACTTTAGCCACGGCATTCGCTTCACCAACATCAGACAGTTTCAGTTCTGAACCGCCGTTGAAACCGAACCAGCCTAACCACAGGATAAAGGTACCGAGGGTAGCGAGTGGCATGTTGGCGCCGGTGATCGGGTTGATCTGACCGTTCGGGCCGTACTTGCCTTTACGTGCACCCAGCAGGATGACACCCGCAAGCGCAGCTGCGGCACCGGCTAGATGAACCGTGCCCGAGCCAGCGAAATCGACATAACCGACACCACCGTCAGCGGTCAGGAAGCCACCGCCCCAATTCCAGAAACCCTGCATGGGGTAGATGAAGCCAGTCATCACCACACAGAAGGCAAGGAAGGCCCACAGCTTCATGCGTTCAGCGACAGCACCAGAGACGATCGACATCGCAGTGGCGACAAACACCACCTGAAAGAAAAAGTCAGAAAGGCCTGAGTAGTAGACGTCTCCACCGCTGGCAATGACGTCTGCTGCGCTATTGTCGCCGCTGCCCAGAATGCCATGGATGCCGGGCCAGAAAGTGCTTGAAGCGCCGTCACCGGGATACATAATGCCGTAACCCATCAACAGGTACATGACACAGGCGATTGAATAGAGTGAGATGTTTTTAGTTAAGATTTCGGTAGTATTTTTTGCCCGTACCATGCCGGCTTCCAGCATGGTAAAGCCAGCGGCCATCCACATGACCAGCGCACCGCATACCAGAAAATAAAAGGTATCGATGGCGTATTTTACTTCGATGATTGCTTCCACGATTTACATCCTCCAAAAATAGAGTCCAACAAATTAAAAATGAGTGCTAGGGGTTACAGGGCTTCATCACCGGTCTCGCCGGTACGGATGCGGATCGCCTGTTCCAGGTTAAAGACAAAGATCTTGCCGTCGCCGATCTTGCCGGTCTGGGCCGATTTCGAGAGTGCCTCGATCACCTGATCGAGCAGATCGTCCGCCACCGCGATTTCAATCTTGACCTTAGGCAGGAAATCGACGACATATTCCGCGCCACGATAGAGTTCGGTGTGGCCCTTCTGGCGGCCAAATCCTTTGACCTCGGTGACAGTAATTCCCTGTACGCCAATTTCAGACAATGCTTCACGTGCATCATCGAGTTTGAATGGTTTGATTATTGCGCTGACAAGCTTCATAACATTTCCCTCTTTTCTTAAGTGATCTCGATTTTTCGAGAAATTGAGCCCCTGCCATCGCGTTCATGGTGCGCGGGCAGGAAAAATAAATTGGTTACCCCGGGTCTTTTGCACTCACCGTGCCAGTCCTGGGAATCGTTTTAAAAACATGTAGATATCTCATTTATTAGTGATTGCTATGGCTGCTGCTGCACCAGTAATGAATCTTTTATGAGTGATAGTGCACTGGAATGGTGCGGATTGGCGATGAAAGTAGAGAGGGGTGAAATCCGTGAAAAATTGCGTACACTACACATTACTAAATAATAAATGCCGGTAGCAGCAGGTTATGGTGGCTGCCGTGAAAACAGGAAAAATGATGATTGATGCCAAAACGATAGAAGAATTTACCCGGCGTATTTCAGAGGCGCTACCGCAGGGTGCACAGGTACTGCAAAAGGATATCGAAAAAAATGTACGGGCAGTGGTCAGTAGCGGCTTTGAAAAGCTCGACCTGGTTTCTCGTGAAGAGTTTGAGGTACAGAGCGCGGTGTTGATGCGTACTCGTGAAAAGTTGGAGGCGCTGGAAAAACAGGTGGCAGCACTTGAGGCCAGTCGCGCTAAATAACGTTATTATCGAAGGCCTGCCACAGGATGTGGTGGGATAGCATTTAAATTCAAGCAATGGAATGCAGTTATGTCACTCGCCACCCTTTATAGCCGTGCTCAGGCCGGTATCAATGCCCCATTAGTCACGGTTGAGGTGCATCTCGCTAATGGCTTGCCCAGTCTCTCAATAGTGGGATTGCCGGAAACGGCGGTGAAAGAGAGTAAAGATCGTGTCCGTGGTGCGCTGATTAACAGCCAGTTCGAGTTTCCTGCGCGCCGCATCACCATCAACCTTGCGCCCGCTGATCTGCCCAAAGATGGCGGGCGTTACGATCTCGCGATTGCGCTCGGTATTCTGGCGGCCTCGGGCCAGATTCCAACGCAGCAGCTCGGTGATTATGAATTTATCGGTGAACTGGCGCTGAGTGGTGAGCTGCGCCCGGTGCGGGGGGTGTTGCCGGTGTCAATGCAGGCACGTATCAGCGGACGCACCTTGCTGGTGCCGCTGGAAAATGTCAATGAAGCGGCGCTGGTGGAAGAGACAGCAGTGTTGGGCGCGCGCCATCTGCTGGATGTGTGTGGTCATCTACACGGCAATAACCGACTCAAACCCCATACCTATATTAATGACGGTGTCTCTCAACAGGGTTACCCAAACCTCTCGGATATCCGCGGCCAGCACCACGCCAAACGTGCGTTGGAAATCTCCGCAGCGGGCGGGCATAGCCTGCTGATGATTGGCCCGCCCGGTACCGGCAAAAGCATGCTGGCGAGCCGGTTGCCGGGGATCTTGCCGCGCATGAGTAAAGAAGAGGCGCTGGAGTCGGCCGCGATTAATTCGATCAGCCATAACGGTTTTATTCCGGAGTCATTGAACCAACGCCCGTTTCGCACCCCGCATCACACCGCTTCCGGGGTGGCGCTGGTGGGTGGCGGGAGTCAGCCGCGGCCGGGTGAGATCTCGCTTTCGCATAACGGTGTGATGTTTCTCGATGAGCTGCCGGAGTTTGATCGCCGTGTGCTGGAGGTGCTGCGTGAACCGCTGGAGTCGGGGAAGATTACGATCTCGCGCGCGGCCCGGCAGGCAGAATTTCCGGCACGCTTTCAGTTGATTGCGGCGATGAACCCCTGTCCCTGTGGTTATCTTGGGGATAAAAACGGGCGTTGCCAGTGCAGCCACGAGCAGATTCGCCGTTACCGAGCCCGTCTTTCTGGCCCACTGCTGGATCGTATCGATATGCATATCGAGGTGCCCGCAGTGCCGTTCAATGAATTGAAATCAGCGCAGGGTAGTCGCATCGATCTTAGCGGCGAGGCGCGAGTGCGTGTACAGGCCGCGCGAGACGTGCAACTGGCGCGGTGTGGCAAGGCCAACCATGCGATGGGGATTCGTGAGATTGAAAGCAGTTGTCAGCTCGCAGCCGAGAGTGCGCGCTTACTGGAGCAGGCGAGCCAGCAGCTCGGGCTGTCAGCGCGTGTTTATCACCGTATTTTAAAGGTGGCACGCACGATTGCGGATTTGGCCGCGGTTGAGGCGATCACTACGCAGCATATCAGCGAGGCGATCTCGTATCGTCGTCTCGACCGGCGGATTAGTTAGCCGGGGCTACAGTTGGCGCTGGTGTTGGCGTTATTCTGGCGCGGGAAAGATTAATTTTGTGAGAGGTGAGGTGGATCTCATTTTCATCGACATGCAGGAACAGTGTCACTATCTCATCGGCCGCTTTATCGCCGTAACGGGTGCTGACCTGAAAGATGTAGAACTTGCCACTGAAGACGGTATTCACGGTGTTGCTTTTGAATGAGTACTTTGTCAGCGGCCCCAGTTCTTTTGTCTGATTCTGCAAAAACATCGCCCAATGGCCGCGTTGGCCGGGTTTAAAGAGCTCGACGGCTTTCGTCATTTCGCCATTTTGCAGTAGCGTATAATAGCTTTCGGCAATCTTTCTGGCTTCTTTTTCATCGCCGATTGGGACGCTCCCTGAAGTACAACCAGTCAGCGCCACAAATAATACCATGAGTGAAAATAACAGGCGCTTACTGTAAATAGTGCGAATCATGCGCTTCCTCAAATGAAAAAATAGATGCTAGAGGATGATTATAGGTAAATACGCAGTGTAATTATACTTATATAAAAATGGAGGCGTTTAGCCAGTGGTTGTGGCTAGCATAATTTAGTACTAATGGCCTGTTTTTGGCCGTAAGTCAGCGCGTCTGTGGGACACGTATCGCGTGAGAGTAACTTGAGTATGAATGCCGGATCAGTTGTTGGCATCGTGATAGGTATGCCAGATTTTTTTAATGCTTTCGGAGAGACTCATCGGGTCGAAGGGTTTGGGGATCACATCCAGCGCGCCCATCTCTTTGAAATTGGCAACCTCATGCGGCTGTACTTTAGCAGTCATGAAAATAACTGGGGTTTCTGCAAAGTGGGCTTCTTTACGCAACGCGACAAGGGTACTGGGCCCATCCATGCCGGGCATCATCACATCGAGCAAAATGACGTTGGGATTGAAGGCCTTGATTTCATCGAGATGCGCCATGGCATCGCTGCCAGAGTTATATATCTGTACCTCAAATCCCCCCACAGTTTCTAGCGCTACTTTGGCCACGGCCTGTATATCGGGTTCATCTTCCACATAGAGAATGCGTTCTATGTTGCTACTGCCCATTATTTGCTCCTTTGTAGCGTTGGCGAGTAAAACGGTTTTATTGAGACCAAAGTAAAGTTAAGTGCCTGGTTTTATTTGATCTATTACGGTTATCGACAGCGCATATCATATTCTTGACAGATATCGTTACGCGTCGGCCTTGAGTAAGTGCTGATCAAAATTATCCGTTGTTGAGCACGCAAAAATGATTATTTTATTTTGAAAGTGGTGTTGAGCCGTTTTTTGACGGCGACCTTTTTGAGCTGAACATATTTTGGCAGGCCATCTTTATAAGGAGGATAGTCTTCACCGCGGATTAGCGGGGCCAGATAGGCACGACAGCGCGGGGTGATGCCGAAACCATCCTTGGTGATAAAACTGGCGGGCATCATTTTTTCGACATTGGCGACACGTGAGAGTTTCGCCTCACCAATCTTCCAGCGATAGGGGGTGTTGGAGGTGCGCACGATAGTCGGCATCACCGCATTCTTACCCGCCAGTGCAAACTCAACTGCCGCCTTACCTACCGCGTAGGCCTGCTCGACATCGGTCTTTGAGGCGATATGTCGCGCCGCACGCTGTAAATAGTCCGCCACCGCCCAGTGATATTTATAGCCCAGCTTAGATTTGATCAGCTCGGCAACAACAGGGGCAACACCGCCTAGTTGTGCGTGACCAAAGGCATCTTTGCTGCCAGCTTCGGCGAGAAACTGGCCTTTGGCATTACGTACCCCTTCCGAGACGACAATCGCACAGTAACCATATTTTTTGACACTCTCTTTCACTTTGGCGAGAAAGCGGGTCTGGTTAAAGGTGACTTCAGGGAAAAGGATGATATGGGGCGCGTCGCCTTTGTTTTCGGCGGCGAGACCGCCCGCGGCTGCAATCCAGCCTGCGTGGCGACCCATCACCTCCAGCACAAAGATCTTGGTCGAGGTCTTGCACATGGAGGCGACATCGAAGCCCGCTTCAC
>CALZIG010000042.1 GCA_945787585.1 uncultured Gammaproteobacteria bacterium
ACACTCGGCCGCATCGTCGACGAAACCCTCGCGGCCAATGATCTCGAAAAGAGTGACATCGACTGGTTGATTCCGCATCAGGCCAATATTCGCATCATCCAGGCGACGGCGAAGAAACTCAATATGTCGATGGATCAGGTAGTGGTAACCGTAGATCATCACGGCAACACCTCGGCAGCCTCTATTCCATTAGCGCTGAATGTAGCGGTGCGTGATGGCCGCATTAAACGCGGCGAGATGCTACTACTGGAAGCGTTTGGTGGCGGCTTCACATGGGGCTCCGCACTGCTCAAATATTAAACGTTCTATATTATAAATAGCACAATATTAAGCCGCATCATAAAAACCGCGCAAAATCTTAATCTGAAATTCAGGGTTATATCTCATGAGTAACGAAATCACTGGTCGTAATATCGCGTTTGTCTTTCCGGGGCAGGGCTCTCAGTCAATCGGCATGCTGGCTGAAATGGCTGCGGCCGATGCCGTCGTTGAGCAGACCTTCGCTGAGGCGTCTGCGGTATTGGGCTATGACCTGTGGCAGCTAATCCAGAATGGCCTAGAGAGCGAACTGAATCAAACCGATAAAACCCAGCCTGCGATGCTGGCGGCCAGTGTCGCGATGTACCGCGTCTGGCAAAACAGCTCATCGATCACACCAGCAATGATGGCAGGGCACAGCCTTGGCGAATACAGCGCGCTGGTCTGCGCGGGTGCGCTCCCTTTTACTGCTGCGATTCGTCTGGTCGAGAAGCGCGGCCAATTTATGCAGGCGGCGGTGCCCAGTGGCAAAGGGGCGATGGCGGCGATTCTCGGGCTGGATGATGCGCAGGTGATTAAATGTTGCGCAGAGGCGGCGCAGGGCGAGATCATCGCTGCGGTCAATTTTAATGCGCCGGGGCAGGTGGTGGTGGCGGGAACAGCCGCCGCGATTGAGCGTGTGACCGTAATTGCAAAAGCCGCAGGCGCCAAACGTGCGCTGATGTTGCCGGTCAGTGTCCCCTCTCATTGTGAATTGATGCGGCCTGCTGCCGCGCAGATGGCCCCGCTGCTCGCCTCGGTTGAGATCACCGTACCCATCATCCCGGTGATTCACAATGCAGATGTGTGCGCCTATCAGGATGCTGATGCGATACGAGACGCGCTGCTACGACAACTGTATAATCCGGTGCGTTGGGTAGAGAGCGTACAGCACCTTGTGGCGAATGGTATTGATACGCTGGTGGAGTGTGGGCCGGGTAAAGTGCTGGCAGGGCTTAACAAACGCATCGATCGCAATATGACTGCGTTACCGATCTTCGACCCAGCCAGCCTGACGAAGGCCATTGAGACTGCAACAGGGGAAGGTTAGAACATGGAACTGGAAAATGAAATTGTGCTGGTGAGCGGTGCCTCACGCGGCATTGGACGCGCTATCGCACTTGCGCTCGGTAAAAAGGGTGCGACAGTGGTCGGCACCGCCACCTCACAAAGTGGTGCAGAAAATATTGCTAAGTATCTGGATGAGAACAATGTTAAAGGATCAGGTGAGGTGCTTAACGTGACTGATCAGGCCTCCGTTAGTGCGTTGTTAAGTACGGTTACTGAGAAATTTGGTGCCCCTTCCATTTTGGTCAACAACGCTGGGATTACGCGTGACAATTTGTTGATGCGGATGAAAGAGGATGAATGGAATGACATCATCGACACCAACCTAAGTTCTGTCTACCGTCTGAGTAAGGCGTGCCTGAAGCCCATGATGAAGGCGCGCCGTGGCAAGATCGTCAATATAGCCTCTGTGGTCGCGCTCACAGGTAATCCTGGCCAGAGTAACTACGCTGCGGCGAAAGCGGGTATGATCGGTTTCAGCAAGGCACTGGCACGAGAAGTGGCTTCGCGTGGGATAACAGTTAATAGTATCGCGCCCGGTTTTATTGAGACCGATATGACGCATGAATTGCCAGAAAAACAGAAAGAAGCGCTGTTGCAATCGATTCCGTTGAACCGATTAGGACGCCCTGAAGAGATCGCGGGCGTTGTTGCATTTTTAGCCTCTTCTGCTGGAGATTACATTACCGGCGAAACCATTAACATTAATGGCGGTATGTATATGGCTTGATGCATGCGATAGCATGGCTAAGAGTCAAATAAAAACAACAACTTAAATTATGGTAGATGGGATTGGGGCTATTTTATCTGGCAAAACACCAGTGTTTCCAATAGAATACCGCCGCAACCCCGTTTTAATGGGTTTAATTTCCTGGGAGGAATAATTTGTCATGAGTACTGTTGAAGAACGCGTCAGCAAAATTGTTGTTGAGCAGCTAGGTGTTAAGGAAGATGAAGTCACCAGCGAAGCATCTTTTGTTGATGATCTAGGTGCCGATTCACTTGATACTGTTGAGCTGGTAATGGCCCTTGAAGAAGAATTCGAGTGTGAAATTCCTGATGACGAAGCAGAGAAGATCACCACTGTTAAGCAGGCGGTTGACTACATCAACGCTAACAATAGCTGATTAACTCGCATGCTCGAGGCCGTACTCCACCATTTATGGTGGAATCGGCCTTTTGTATTTTCAGAGGGCTGTGAGGCGCATCGTCTTCACCCTCATATAACATCGTACTTTAGTCTGGAGAATAGTCAGGGTGGCTGAGAAACGTCGTGTCGTAATCACCGGGTTGGGAATGGTCTGCCCAGTGGGCTTGAATGTTGCCGACTCATGGGCAAATATCCTCGCGGGTAAAAGTGGTATCCGCCCCCTTACTCATTTTGATGTCGAACTTTTTACGACCCGATTTGGTGGCTCCGTGTGGGATTTTGATATCACCGCATACATGAGCGCCAAAGAGGCTAAAAAGATGGACCCGTTCATGCACTACGGCATGGCCGCGGGACACCAGGCCTTTATCGATTCCGGGATTGAAGTCACTGAAAAAAATGCCCATCGTATCGGCGTCTCCATCGGCTCCGGTATCGGCGGCGTCTCTGGCATTGAGAAGGGGTACGATACCTTTCAAAAGAGCGGCCCGCGGCGCATCTCGCCATTCTTTGTCCCCAGTAATATCATCAATATGATCTCCGGTAATCTCTCGATTATGCACGGACTGAAAGGGCCCAACATTGCGATCGTCACCGCCTGTTCAACCGGTACCCACAGTATTGGTGACGCGGCACGTATCATCGAATATGGTGACGCCGATGTGATGGTCGCCGGTGGTGCCGAGATGGCCACTTCGCCGACGGGGCTTGGCGGTTTCTGTGCCGCCCGTGCACTCTCAACCAACAATGATGACCCTCAAGGCGCAAGCCGTCCGTGGGATCTCAATCGTGACGGTTTTGTGTTGAGTGATGGCGCAGGTGTGGTGACGTTGGAAGAGTACGAACACGCCAAACAGCGCGGAGCAAAGATCTATGCCGAAGTGGTTGGCTACGGCATGAGTGGCGATGCGTACCACATGACGTCACCCTCTGAAGGCGGAGAAGGGGCGATGCGCTGTATGCAAAACGCAATGCGCAATGCTGGCATCAATCCGGACGCGGTCGATTACATCAATGCACACGGCACATCGACGCCCGCAGGTGATAAGGCTGAAACCAATGCGGTGAAGAGTGCCTTTGGTGACCACGCCCACAAACTGGCGGTCAGTTCAACCAAGTCGATGACAGGTCATCTGCTCGGTGCTGCCGGTGGCATCGAAGCGATCTTCTCCGTACTCGCGATTCGTGATCAGGTCGCGCCACCGACCATCAATCTCGAAACGCCCGACCCTGATTGTAACCTCGATTTTGTGCCGAAGATGGCGCGCGATATGAAGATTGATATTGCGATGTCTAACTCCTTCGGTTTCGGTGGTACCAACAGCACGTTGATCTTCAAAAAAGTTTAACGGAAATCGGTCGGATTAGCGGGCTGCATCGCAGCCCACCACCATAATTAAATGACACTATGGTGAATCATATCAGTGACAGAAATGCTGTTCAGTGCAGGCAATCAACCACAGTGGTTGATTTGCTGGCACTGCATGAAGCACATCCGCAGCGTTACCCCTATCTGTTACAAAGTGTCGCGGCGGGCCCCGTACAGGCCCGTTTTGATATTCTTTTTGCGCATCCCGGTGAGACGCTTGCGCTGCATTACGACGGCACACTGCGTGATAGCCATAATGAAGTTAAAAAGGATAATGACTTTCTGCAGCAGCTTGATCACTGGTGGCAGGGTATCGCAGTCTCTGACATCTCCGAACATGACTTACCGTTTAGCGGTGGCTGGTTTCTCTATCTTGGCTATGAACTGGCTGCACAGATTGAACCCAATCTAAAACTACCCACGCACGGCGCGAGTCAACAACTCCCAGTCGCCTATGCCACGCGTATTCCTGCCGCGATTATTAGAGACCACCATCAACAGCAGACCTGGCTCATCGCCGAAACAGCAGAGGTAAAGTTGCTCGATGCGATGCAGCACGATATCTCGGCGCTAACGACGACGCCCACAGCAAAAATAGATACCCCCTTTGTGACGGCACTGCATGAAGAAGCAGCCACAAACTATTTAAGCGCCGTTGAAAAAATAAAGCGCTACATCGTTGATGGCGATGTGTTTCAGGTGAACCTGTCACGCGTGTGGCAAGGTGAAATGGTTGAGGGCATCAGTGTGGCCGATATCTACCGCCGACTCTGCGCGCAAAACCCGGCACCGTTTGCTGGACTCGCCTGCTATCAGGATAGTGCGGTGATCAGCTCATCACCCGAGCGGCTGGTCGCGGTGAAAGGGGATCATATCTCAACCCGTCCGATTGCCGGCACACGTCCTCGCGCTAGTGCCCTTGACGATGACCAGGCGCTATCCACTGCGCTGATGCAACACCCCAAGGAACGCGCCGAACATATTATGTTGATTGACCTTGAGCGCAACGACCTCGGGCGTATCTGCCAACACGGGACCATTGAGGTCGATGAGTTTATGGTGCTTGAATCCTACGCACATGTGCATCATATCGTCTCCAATGTGTGCGGCACTAAACGCAAAGGGGTGACGCCGGGTGAGGTCATCCGTGCGCTCTTTCCTGGCGGCACCATTACCGGGTGTCCCAAGGTACGCTGCATGGAGATCATCGCCGAACTGGAGCAGACCCCACGTGGCCCCTATACTGGCGCAATGGGATATCTTAACCGTGATGGCAGCATGGACCTCAATATTCTGATTCGTACTATCGTAAGCGAAGGCAGAGCGCTCAGCCTGCGTGCCGGTGCGGGGATCGTTGCGGATTCCAATGCAGCGGCAGAGCTGGCAGAGAGCCGCATTAAGGCGCGCGGACTGCTGCGCGCATTAGGGGTCGATGATGCTGATTAATGGCGAATTCAACGATCTGCTCCCAGCCACTGACCGCGGGCTGCAATATGGTGACGGCCTGTTTGAAACGATTGCGATCATCGATGGCAAGCCGCTTCAGTGGCAAGCGCATCTGGCGCGACTCTTCAACGGGTGTGAGGCGTTACAACTACCATCACCTGATGGTGAATTGTTATTAAAAGAAGCGCTACAACTGGCTGAAGATAATCTTAAAGCCATACTCAAAATTATCATCACCCGCGGCAGTGGTGGCGGGCGTGGTTATCGCTTTCCAGCAGAAGCAGCGCCGACACGCATCCTCAGCATTCACCCGTGGCCAGACTATCCTGCAACTTACTATCAGCAGGGCATTGCAGTCACGTTGTGCAAAACGCGTCTCGGCTGCAACCCGGCGCTGGCCGGCATCAAACACCTTAACCGGCTTGAGCAGGTGCTGGCTCGTAATGAGTGGCAGGGAGACAATATTCAGGAAGGGCTGATGCTCGATCAACAGGGGCATATCATTGAAGGCACGATGAGTAATCTGTTTATGGTTGAAGGCGATAGACTGGTTACGGCCGATCTGTCGCAATGTGGCATTAAAGGGGTGATGCGTGAAACGGTGATCGCGCTGGCGCGACAGCATAAAATTCCAGTTCAAATCGAACCGATCAATATTGAGCGGCTCATGGCTGCCACTGCCTGCTTTGTCACCAACAGCCTCATCGGACTATGGCCGGTGCGCCAGCTTGATGATATAAACTATGAGCACAGCAAGATTACGCAGGACTTGATTGAACTACTCAGCGAACAGTATTTAATCAGCCGCCCAAACTAACGCACTGAAACATGAATGTATTTAGAAAATTAGTCGCCCTTACTTTGTTGCTCGTCAGTTTTATCGGCGGCTGGTTTATGCTCGAATATCAGGCATTCAACCGGATGTCGCTCTCAAGTACATTAACTGAGACCATTACTTACACCATCAAACCAGGGACGAACCTGATGAGCGTCGCCAAAGCGCTGCAACAACAGGGATTGTTAGCCCATCCACGTTACTGGGTGTGGCACGCGAAGTGGGAGGGTGTGGCCGATAAAATTAAGGCGGGAGAGTATGCCGTCTCACCACTGATGACGCCGCCTGAATTACTTGCACTATTTGTGTCAGGCAAGGTGATCGATTACACCCTGACGATTCCAGAAGGCTGGACCTTTCGTCAGTTGCTCAAGGCGTTACATCAACACGAGAAAATCGAAAAGACGTTGCTCGACAGAGAAGGCAAGCTACTCGACAACGGCGATATCATGACGCTGCTACGTCTCAATGATCAACACCCTGAAGGGCTATTTTATCCAGACACCTATCACTTTACTAACATGACGAGTGATGTTGAGTTTCTGAAACGCGCCTATCAACAGATGCAGCAGCGGCTTGAGAGCGAGTGGCAGAATCGCGCGCCTAACCTACCGTATAAAAATAGTTACGAGGCGTTGATCATGGCATCGATCATCGAAAAGGAGACCGCCGCCCCCGAAGAGCGTGAACAGATCGCCGGGGTCTTTGTGCGCCGCCTCAATAAAGGCATGCGTCTGCAGACCGACCCCACTGTCATCTACGGCCTTGGTGAGGCGTTCGATGGGAATATCCGTCGCCGTGACCTGAGGGCCGAGAACGCCTATAACACCTATAAAATAAAAGGGCTGCCACCCACCCCGATTGCACTGCCGGGCGGCGATTCAATCTATGCAGCGCTGCATCCGGCACCGGGCAACACGCTCTATTTTGTCTCACGTGGTGACGGCACCCATCAATTTTCTGCCACCAATGAAGCGCATAATGCGGCAGTCAGAAAGTATCAGTTAAAAAGGCGATAGCAAGGCCATCATGAGCATTCAAGATAAAATCGATCAACGCGCACAACGCGGCCGCTTCATCACCGTCGAAGGCACCGAAGGGGTGGGCAAGAGCAGCAACATCGACTTCATTGAGTCGACCTTAAAACAGGCTGGTGTTGATGTGATCACCACGCGTGAACCCGGCGGCACACCATTGGGCGAAGAGGTGCGCGAACTGCTGCTCGCCCATCGTCACAGCGGCATGAGTGTCGATGCTGAGCTGCTGTTGATGTTTGCGGCCCGCGCACAACATTTAGAGCAGGTGATCCAGCCAGCCCTCGCGCGCGGTCAGTGGGTGCTGTGTGACCGCTTTACCGATGCCACATACGCCTACCAGGGTGGTGGGCGCGGCATCGCATTTGAACGCATCGCAATACTGGAACAGTGGGTGCAAGGGGCACTGCGTCCCGACTACACGGTATTGCTCGATCTGCCCGTAGAGATCGGACTGGCGCGGGCAAGCGCGCAGGGTGATGCAGATCGCTTTGAGAAAGAACAGCAGGCCTTTTTTGAAAAGGTGCGTGGTGCCTACCTTAAACAGGCAAAAAACGCCCCGGAGCGTTACCGCATCATCGATGCCTCGCATCCTCTTGATCACGTACAGCAGCAAATAGGACGCGTGTTGCAGGCAATGATCGACGAGGGGCAACCGTGAGCGCGCCGTTGCCGTGGCAACAGCCGCAGTGGCAGAAGTTGCTGTCATCCCGCGAGCGCGACAGCCTGCCGCACGCCTTGCTCGTGACCGGCCGCAGTGGCGTCGGTAAACAGCGTTTTGCACAGCAGTTTGCTGAGGTATTGCTGTGCAGCGAACAGCAGGCGATGCCCTGTGGTCAATGTAAGGGTTGTCGCCTGATCGCGGCGGGCAGTCATCCGGACTTACGCATCGTGGCACCCATCGAAGATAAACGGGTGATTAGTGTCGACCAGATTCGCGAACTTACGCACTATCTATCCCTCACCGCGCTGTATGGCGGTTATCAGGTGGTGATTATCTCACCCGCGGACCTGATGAATATCAATGCCGCTAACAGCTTGCTTAAGACGCTCGAAGAGCCTCCCGCCAAGACATTGCTGATGTTGGTAAGTGATCGACCCGCGGCACTCTCGGCGACTATCCGTAGCCGCTGTCAGGTGATCCACTTTGAAAGACCGGCAACCGCCGTCGCACTGGAGTGGTTAACCACTCATCAGCCCGAGATCACGGCTCAGTCAGCGCGCACTCTGCTTGATCTCGCCGACGGCGCACCGCTCAAAGCGGCTGAAATGGCAGCAAGGGGAATCATTAGCCAGCGCACTGAGATGCTTGATGACCTTGAGAAAATATCAGCGGGGCGCTGCGATCCAATTGAAATTACTAAGAAATGGTTAAAGTTAGGAAAAAAAGAATCGTTATATTGTGTATACGGGTGGCTCGTTGATATGGTGCGGATGAAAATGGCCGATCAGCCGCCATATCTCGCTAATACTGACGTTGCCATGCGCCTACGTAAGATGGCCGTTGAGATTGAGCTACCACTGCTCTATAAAAGGCTTGACCAGGTAAATGAAGCGCTTAGACTGTCAGATAATCAGTCTCTAAATGCAGAACTATTACTTGAAGGGGTGCTGATAGGCTGGACACCACGGCGTTAACGCCACTTTATTTCGCAAAAAAGTAACAGGAACGGATTTGCACACACATGGCTGAAGAGAAGAAATCGAGACAGGGGATTTTATCTCTCGCAATTAAAGATAAAGGTGCCCTGTATGCCGCTTACA
>CALZIG010000043.1 GCA_945787585.1 uncultured Gammaproteobacteria bacterium
GATGGTCATTCAATGTTGACTTACAGCGTGGATAGTAAAATTCGAGTATGGAATGTGGTGACTGGTGAAGAGGTCTATACATTACATGGGCATAAAGGTTATATAGATTTAGTCACTTTTAGTCCTGATGGTGAAATGCTGGCATCTGTATCTGAGCATAATGATGTGATGCTGTGGCGTGCAGGTTATGGCGATTTTCAAAGAGTCAGGCGAAGTGTTTTTAGTGATGACCTGAGTTTGAGTGCGACGGTTAACAGGGGGGTAGGCAGCTATAAACCAAAAGTGATGTTGCGAAATATTAAGACCCGTGAATTGACTGCGCTGCCCCAGGCGATCTGTAAATCTTATGATGTTGACTTTAGTAAAGTTGATATCGCACTCACTCATGATAATTCACATTTAATCCTGTTGAGTCAGGATGGCTATGTGATCACCTGGAATATCAATACACAAAAATCAAAATGTGATCGCTTGACACAGGAAAAAGTTAATTTCCATTCCTTTAGTGCAGACAAGCAATATATTGCGTATGCAAGTGAAACAATGGCTTCAGTGCTGGATATTAAAACAGGTGAACGGTTCACGCTTCTTTCCAGCAATAACGTTACAGAAGAGATAAGTGAGGTCGTATTTCATCCAGCTAACAGATCGTTAGTCGCAATCGCCGTTAAAAACCCCCGCAGATTAGTGCACAGGATTGAATTGTGGGATGTTGCCCTGCGTAAGCAGATAAAGGTTTTTTCTGAAATAAGAGGGCATATACAGAATATTGTATTTAGTTCAGATGATAGATATATGGTAACGAATTTTGCAGGAAAGGATCAGTCGCCTCTGCTATGGAATCTGAGCACAGGAGAGTCTCAGCCCCTCAAAGGACACGAAAGTAGTGTGAATGGCATTGTGTTTAGCCGAAATAATCAATACCTGGTCACCTTTGGTGAGGATCAAAAAGCGATCGTATGGAATCCAGGCAGCCATGAAAAAATAGATACGTTGCTTGGGCATAATGATTCGATAAAAAGCGTTATCTTCAGTGCTACTAACAGATACCTCGCCACCATCGGTGAGGATAATGAAATTAAACTATGGGACGTCGCGTCGTGGGCCAATATGTTTACGTTGACGATGGATAAAAACATCAGTGAGCTAGTATTTAGTCGCGATGAAAAACGTCTGTTGACTATCAGCGAAGATAGTTTAGTCAGCTCATATGCACTGGAGATTAAAGATCTTATTAATGAGATAAGAATGAGAGTTAAACGTGATGACTTGACTGAAGATGAATGCCGTGATTATTTAGGCAGGGACGTGTGTCCGAAGATAGTCTATCTTTCAGGTACTGAAGATTAAGTATTGTTGATTATTGCGGAATTGTTACCCCATAAATAGGGCCAAACATGGTCATGCAAAAGCAGGCCTCACCTACAGGCCCTGGTGTGACCATCTGGCAAGTACCCGCATCAGTAGAACAGAGTGAGGTAAATTGCGGGCGCCGTTGGCGCTGTGGTCGCTGTTGGGATAATTTCTGACAAATACGCTCAATTTCTCTTTTGGTATACCCTTCATCCAGCATTTCAAAAATATCGTCTTGTGAACATTCGGCCTGAACCTGTGTCGAGCAGAAAATAAAGACCAGGCATGTGCATATAAAAAAAGTATGTAACTGGGCTGTCCGTTTCATTAGATATGCTCTTTATTTACAGTCGCAAATGCTTATTATCCGATAGTATCAAATATCAAAATTTTAGTATCTTTTTATTGTTCATTTCATATCGATATTTTTACATATTATCCGTCAGCCTAATTTTTTTATTTATAAAGTAGCGTGTGTTGATACTAAAGATACCCTACAGAAAACATCAACAATAGAGAATGCTCGATTCCTGAATGAAATTAATATAATGTTAACCATGTAGGTACAGGGTTCGTAAAAACATGGTCTTAATTGTGATAGTCCCAATATAGCAAAGCGTTGGATTTACCTGAGACTTGATGTGTTTTTCAGCCTTTCCACGGAGGTACTACATGGACAAGTTAACACTGAATAGCGAACATTTTCCCTCAACGTCCATCGATAAGCGAGAGGCGTTAGAAGCAAGTTTGCAGGAGATTTTGCAGGCTGATTACCATGGTAACCTGCACGCTATGCTAGCGGGCTACCAGCGCATACTGGCCGATAATCACCAGCGCGAACAGTGGCCGCTCGTGCATGAAAAACTCCAGACACTCTTTATGTGTGGCAAAGCGGTCCCTGTCGATGGGCCGATGATCGGTATCCCTGTATCGATCCGTGATAGTGACTACTTTCGCGAAACCGCATCACTGTTTGGTAAGGCACGCTCAATGCTGGCGTCCGTTGAAATTATGTCGACGGCGTGGAATGCCACGTTTGCCGACACTGGCCTGTGGATGGGAAAAACTTTTGAACCGGTGAGTGAAGCGGTGGTGCGGGAGAAGTGCGATGACGATCCCGAGCTGATGGCGGCATATGACCCGGCTACCACGCGTATTGGTCGCAATTTCTTTCGTGAACCCGGGGATCCTAATCTGCTGCAAAACATGGGGCTGCCGGTACTTGAACAGGTGTGGAATTTACGTGACAGACCGATGTCTGTGACCGCGGAGGGGTTTGAGGGTGAATTGCTGGAGACCAACCTGGAGAAAGAGAAGGCGATTCCCTACAGCATGACCGGTGGTATCTACCTCGCAGGGATGGGTATTTCGGCGGTCCCGGAGATGCAGGGTAAAGCGGTCTATCAACTCAACTACCGCTGGACCAACCTGAATCCTGCCTACCCGATGACCTGTTTGATTGATGAACTGGTGCAAGTGGGCGAGGGTGTCTACCTCGGCCAGCTGGTGTTTGCTACTAAACACTACAGCCTGGGTGCGATTGATCTGC
>CALZIG010000044.1 GCA_945787585.1 uncultured Gammaproteobacteria bacterium
CAGAAAGGGCACACTGAACTCTACCGTGGCGCGGAATATGTGGTTGATTTTTTGCCCAAGATTAAGATTGAAATCGTCGTTGCAGAGACACAGATGGATCAATGCATCGAGGCGATTACCGAAGTGGCACGAACGGGTAAGATTGGTGATGGCAAAATCTTTGTCAGTGATGTGCAGCGTATTATCCGTATTCGGACTGGTGAAGAGGATAACGAGGCAATTTAATCGTTCGAGATTGCGTGAACTGACCGTCAAGACCGCGCTGTCAGTCTACATACTGTCAGTGCGGTTTTTTTATGGGATCTGTTTGACCACGTCATCAATGTTGCGGCGTGGCGTGGGTTCCGGCAGTTCAGCGGGATAGCCGACGCTGAGAATCGCGATCGGTTGCAGCGCCTCGTTACAGTTGAGCGCCGCTTTGACGGCATCATTATCGAAGTTACCGACCCAGGTAGAGCCCATGCCAGCAGCGACAATCGCAAGTTGCGCATAAGTGGCGGCAATGGTGGCATCCTGAATCGCGTAGAGCGACTCGCCCCGTTCACCAAAGGTTTCGCCAGAGCGCGAGGGGTCAGCGCTGAAGACGAGGCAGACCGGTGCCTCTGAAATAAACGCCTGATCATGAGACGCTTGGCGTAGCAGATCACGTGTCGCCTGATTGCGAATCACGGTGATCTGATACGCCTGCAGGTCGCCCGCCGAAGGGGCGGCACACGCCATTTCAAGAATCGCGTGCATTTTTTCTGCTTCGATGGGTGTCGTCTGCTGGTATTTTCTTACCGAGTGACGGTGGCGTACAGTCTCGAAGAAATCCCACATGCGCATACTCCTCAGTCTTGTTCCCCCGGTGCGGGAATGGATATAAAGTTAGATAGCGTAAGGTGTTTCAGTGTTGAGCAGCGTTAAGCTATCGTTCGGTTTATAGTAGCAGAACTCGTCGGCTCGCAGCTATAGCCTCGGCATCAGTGATGATTACATGGCCGCTTTTTTGGGTGGGTAATCAGGGAAGTTGAGCTTGCGCACACGCAGCGCATCGTCCGCCAGTGATGTAAGTCCCAGTTGCTGATACGCATCAGCCATGATTGTTAGTGCTTCGGGAATGGCCGGTGTGCGTGGCAGTGTTTCAATGATGTACTTGGCACGATTGACCGCGGCAATGAAGGTCTTGCGGCCCATGTAATAGCGGGCTACGTGAAGTTCATATTCTGCGAGTAGATTGCGCAGGTGGATCATGCGCTGGCGTGCATCCGCACTGTATCGGCTGTTGGGGAAGCGCTCAATCAGCTCTTTAAAGTAACGGAATGAGCCTTCAATCGAACCGGGTTCACGCGCGGTGATGTCGAGATCCAGCATGCGATCAAGGCTGTCTTTGTCCTGATTAAACCTTGCGATGCCGCGCAGATAGTAGGCGTAGTCGACGTGCTCATGACGCGGGTAGGTCTTGATGAAACGATCCGCATTGGCGATGGCGGATTCTGGTTCATTGAATTTATAGTAGGCGTAGGCCGAGTTGAGCTGCGCATGTTGGGCATAGACGCCAAACGGAAATTGTCGCTCCATGCTATCGAAATGCTTAATCGCCATCTCATAGTCGCGCGTGTCCAAAGCCTTTTTTGCACGACTGTAGAGTTCTTCTGCGCTGAGTGCGGAGTCATCTTTTTCCTGCAGAGACGAGCAACCCGCCAGCAGGGCGAGCAGCAGGGGGGCGACAAAAAGTAAATTACGCATCGAATATCAACCTGATTAAATGGAGCGGCGGGTGGTCTATTGTCAGTAGCCGAATCGAATTATAACGTATTATTCAGAGAGCGACGCCTGGATATCGCCGATTTTTCGGATCCATGGCTGGTTATTGCGCAATACAGGGGGCAGTGTCTTTGCCGCCGATTCTGCTGCGGCACGGCTCGCGTAGCTGCCGTAGATCAATGAATACCAGGTATTGCCATCACGTGACCTTTTGTAATAGGCGACGTCATTCTGCAGTTTGTTACGTTCAATCTGCTGTCGTAGCTGTGCTTCACTTTCAGTCCCCAGTACCTGAATGGTGTAGTGGTCTGCGGCCTGAGACCGCACCCAGGTGGTATCGCGGATGGTGTTGCTGGCAGCCATTTCATTGGTACTTATCTGGCTGTCGTTTACCTGGCTGGCACTGGCACTGGTACTGGCAGGCGCAGTGTTGCTCACCGTGTCAGCGGTGGCCCGCGCGGGTAATTCAATGGTCGGTGTAATGGCAGCCGCAGCGACCGGGGTAATCGCCGCCGCAGTGCTGGCAATAGCGGTGCCGTCGCTACTCAGCCCCAGGAGTCGGTAGGCCTGATTGGTGACAATCGCTGCCTCCTGAATCACGGAAGTGTTGGGGTGCTCTTCTACCACAGACTTTGCCAGCAGTGCTGCCTGGGCCGGGTTGTTCTCATCGAGCGCCTGTTTGGCAGACGCAACCAGGCGCTGCGCGATGCGCTCGTTGAGGGTGTCGATCCGTTGATCGGTGTCCGCGCTGTACTTGCCCTCAGGAAAACGTTGGTTGAATTCAGTGAGAAACTTGAGCGCCATTTTTGCTTCGTAGGGCACAGCCGCACTCTCCTGATTAAGTTGATGGATGGCGGCATCATAAGCGGAGAGGCCGCGCAGATAATAGGCGTAGTCACTATTTTTATGCTGCGGGAAGTCTTTGATGAAGCTCTCTGTGGTGGCAATCGTAGCGCTTGTCTGGCCCGTTTTGTGGTAGGCGTAGGCGAGTTCGAGGCGCCCCTGTAACGCGAATTTATCGTCCGGATACTGGCTGATCAATTTATTGAAGGCGCTGATAGCACTCTGTGTGTCGCCGCTATTCATCGCCGCTTTGCCAGCAGTATAGAGGGCGCTTGCAGTTGTTATCGATGGCGTCGCGGTTTGCTCGGCACTGTTTTGTCCAGTGGTGGCACAGCCGCTCAGTAGTAGCGAGAATACGGCGATAAAACAGTATACTATGGGGGTTGGTCGCATATTTTCAGATCCTGTTGTCCGGGGTGTGTTTATCTGTGTTGTCACTATTATAGTGTGTGCGTGACAGAAATGCGCGCGCCGATACGCGGTAGAGGTCGACGCCAGTAAATCGATTATGGGTTGTTATGCATGTGAATAAAAGGGTTGATGACGGGTTGTCATGAGTGAAATAGAACAATTTAGCGTCACAGTGGGTGATGAGATGTCGGGGCAGCGCCTCGACCGGATACTGGCGCAGCTCTTTAGCGACTATTCACGCGCACGTCTGCAACAGTGGGTGAGCGATGGCGCGGTGCTGGTGGATGGGCGACAGTTGCGCTCGAAGGACAAACTGCGCGGCGGTGAGCAGATTGAAATCCGTGTTGAGCTGGAGGAGCAGATAGACTCGCAACCCGAGGCGATTCCGCTCGATATTGTCTACGAAGATGAGGCGCTGCTGGTGATCAACAAACCGGTCGGGCTGGTGGTGCACCCCGCGGTGGGCAACCGGGACGGCACCATGCTGAATGCGCTGCTGCATCACGCGCCGGAGCTGGCCAACGTGCCGCGTGCTGGGATTGTGCACCGTATTGATAAAGATACCAGCGGCCTGCTGGTGGTGGCGCGTACGCTGAAATCGCAAAAACTGCTGACCGAACAGATTCAGCGACGTGAGTTCGAGCGTGAATATCAGACCGTAGTCTGCGGCGTGATGACGGCGGGCGCGACCATCGATGCCCCCATCGGGCGCCATCCCACGGTGCGCACCCGCATGGCCGTCGTGGCGGGCGGCAAGGAGTCACGCACCCATTATCGGGTGACGCAGCGCTATCGTGCCCATACCCATGTGCAGGTGAAACTGGAGACCGGCCGCACCCATCAGATTCGGGTTCACATGGCGCATATTCGTCATCCGATTGTTGGTGATCAGGTCTATGGTGGGCGGCTGCGCATCCCCAAAGGGTGTAGCGAGACGTTGCTCGCACGGCTGCGAAGTTTTAAGCGACAGGCGCTACACGCCGCCAAACTGGGGCTGATCCATCCCGAGAGTGGCGAGCTGATGGCGTGGCAGTCGCCATTGCCACGGGATATGGCATTGCTGCTGCAAGCGCTTGATGATGATCTGAAACAGGCTGAACTTGACCCCCGATCGCATCGATGAGGCCGCAGGCCTGCGCTGGATAACCCCCGGCTGGCCAGCGCCAAAGGGTATTTTCGCCGCTTCAACCCTGCGCAGTGGCGGGGTGAGTGAGGGTGAATATGCGGCGCTCAATCTAGGCGATCATGTCGGCGATGAGGCGACCGCTGTGCAGGCCAACCGTCAGCGCCTGCTGCAAGCGCTGACACTGCCTGCACCACCACACTGGCTGACGCAGGTGCACGGCGTCACTTGTGTCGATGTGGCGGCGAGTACGCCGGGCTGTGAGGCGGACGCCAGTGTCACCACGCAACCCGGTGTGGTCAGCGCCGTGCTCACCGCCGATTGCCTGCCGCTGTTACTATGCGATAAAAAGGGCGGCGCAGTGGCCGCCGTGCATGCTGGCTGGCGTGGGCTGGCCGCAGGTGTGATCGAATCCACCATTGCCGGCCTGGGCAGAGACCGCACACTGATGGCGTGGTTAGGCCCCGCGATTGGCCCCCGGCGCTTTGAAGTGGGCGCAGAAGTGCGCGCGGCCTTTATTGCCCGTGATGCCGCAGCCGCGGCGGCCTTTACTCCCGGTGAGGGTGGGCGCTGGTGGGCGGATATCTACCGGCTGGCGACTGGCATCCTGCAAAAACAAGGCGTTAATGATATTTACGGCGGACAGTGGTGCACCGTAAGCAGTCCTGAAAATTTTTACTCTTATCGTCGCGATGGGGTCACCGGCCGGATGGCGACGTTGATCTGGATCGATGACTGAGTCAATCCCAATGGTATTGAATTGGGAGTTGTCGATGCTCAGAGATCCTTTTTTACAAAAACTCATGTAGAATTGCCGCTCTTTCAATGGATAGAAGCGGTCAACTTGCGCGTATGAAATCAAATTTTTTAAAGCTATTGGTAGTGCTGTTTTCGCTGGGTGTACTGGCGGGCTGTAGTAATCCGCCACTGATCGATGCGGTTGAGTCTGGCAATGTGCGGGCGGTGGAAGATATGCTCAATCAGGGTGTTGAGGCCAATGTCTATAATCGCGCAGGGGATTCCGCGCTGGCGCTGGCGCTGCGTCACGGTCACCGTGAGATTGCCGCGCTGTTGTTGAAGCGTGAAGTCGATATCAACGCCCCCGGCGTGCTGAACACTACCCCGCTGATGTTGGCTGTCTCTGGCCCCTATCCCGGACTGGTGCAGCTCCTTATCGATAAAGGGGCCGATGTAAACGCCAGCGATACCAACGGCAACACCGCACTGATGTTACTGCCGTTGGCTGATGAGCCGGAGGTGATTGAGATTCTGATCGCCAACGGTGCCGAGGTGAACGCCTATAATCGTGAAAACATCGGCGCGCTGATGGTGGCCGCCTTCATGGGCCACATACAGATTGCCGAGCTGTTGCTCGCCAAAGGTGCCGAAGTGAACAAGCAGGCGAAGGATGGACAGACCGCGCTGATGCGCGCGGCACGTCAGGGCGAGATCGATATGATCTCACTGCTGATCGATAATGGCGCTGATATTCACGCCAAAACCGTCGATGAAGAGAGTGCAGTGGACTGGGCGATGGAGCAGGGCAAGCTTGAGGCTGCGGAATATCTAAGAAAACTGGGTGGCTGATCGCTGCTGCTTTAAATTTAGCGTTATTGAGTGAATGAGTAGAAAATGGCGATGAGCCCGTTAGCGTGGATTGTACTGTTTTGCCTGCTGGTCGGCGTGTTGAGTGTCGCCGCCGCAGGTCTGTTTCTGTTGTTGCCAACGCCGTTACGCAAACGGCTGTTACCCCACCTAATCAGCTTTGCCACCGGCGCACTCCTCGGTGCCGCCTTTCTCGCGTTGCTGCCGCATGCGCTGGAGACCGTGGGCGACGGCGATGCACACCGCGTTACTTTTGCCGTGCTGTTAGGGTTGCTCGGGTTCTTTGTTATGGAAAAGATGGTGCTGTGGCGACACTGTCATCACACGGAATGCGAAGCGCATCATGTGCGCGAAGAGGATGAACACCACGGCGGTGTCGCCGGGCCGTTGATTGCGATTGGCGATGCGGTTCATAATCTAATCCACGGGGTGTTGATCGCGGCGGCGTTTTTAGTCGACATCCATTTAGGCATCGTCACCAGTCTGGCAGTGATGGCGCATCAGATCCCGCAGGAGCTGAGTAACTTTGCGGTGCTGCTGCACAACGGCTTTAGTCGTTCACGCGCACTGCTGCTCAATACGGCATCGAGCCTCACCGCGCCGCTGGGGGGCGTCATCGGTTACTTCGGGCTGAGTGGCATGGAGTGGTTGATGCCCTATATGCTGGCGATTGCGGTGTCGAGCTGCATCTATATTGCCGTGTCCGATCTAATTCCCGGCATGCACAAACGCACCGATGCCAGTGCATCGACCCAGCAGGTGGTGTTAATCTGTAGTGGTGTACTGGTAATCTACCTGACACATCTATTGCTGCATTAATCGCTGCATTTATCGTGGCCGAGGAGGGGAGGATGGATAAATGGTACATGGTCGTCGTCGTGGGGGCCGACCGCCCCGGCATCGTCGCGAAAGTTACCGCTGCACTGTTTGATGGTGGTTGCAACCTTGGCGAGGCCTCCATGGCGCGCCTCGGTGGCAACTTCACGATGATGTTGATGGTGCAGAGCGAAGGGCGCGAGCAGTCAGTAAAGGCGATGCTCGCCCCGGTAGTGGAGTCGTTAGATCTGCATCTTCATATCGATAGCATTAACGGTGAATTACATCATCACGTCGAACCCGATGTACGTATCACACTGTTCGGTGAAGACCGCAGCGGCATTGTCGCCCATGCGACTGCTGCGCTGGCCGAAGTGGGGCTGCATATTCTCTCGCTGGAATCGGATGTGGCGGGCAGTGAAGATAAACCCATTTATATTCTGCATATCGAAGGTGCCGCACGCGAAGGCATACCCGCGCTGGAATCCGCGCTGGAGATTATCGCCAGCGAAGGGATCGAAACCCGCTTGATGCCGATCGAGACCGTGATTGGATGAACTGGAATCGGTTGAGCTGTGATCAGTGACTATGCATTGAGTCATTCACGATGTCGATGCTAACCATTCTGCAATACCCCGATGAACGCCTCAAGCAGGTCGCCGCTGAAGTGAGCGTGTTTGATGACGCGTTGCGCACTTTTATTCATCAACTGGAAACGACCATGCGCGCCGGACCGGGTGGGGTGGGTATCGCCGCCCCTCAGGTCGGCCGGATTGAGCGCATCGCCATCGTCGATGTCTCGGCCAAAAAGAAGATCAAACAACACGGCCGACTGGTGCTGATTAACCCTGAAATTACCGCATGGCAGGGATCAGTGGTCGGGCGCGAAGGCTGTATGTCCGTACCGGACTATACCGGCAACGTCGTCCGTGCCGAGACCATCACACTCACAGCACAGGACGAGTTTGGTCAACCGCAGCAATTCGAAATGGAAGGTTTTGAGGCGCGCGCCGTACAGCATGAGCTAGACCACCTTGACGGAATGCTGTTTCTCGACCGGCTCGTCAGCCGCCGTAGTGATCTGTTTAAGCGTAAGGTTTATCAATAACCGTTGCTGCTAGCATCAGCAGTGGTACTGAAAGTTGAGTATCAGGTATCACTTTTCTAGTGGCCACGGGTATCAAGTACAGCGCTGCTTTCAGTTGTCTGTAGGCCCTTTTTTTACTTCTCGCTACCTTTGAACGTAAGCATACTAATCCAGTGGATATGGATTTAGTCTCAGATGGTGTATGAATAATACATATGGTATATATAGAGAAGTAAACGATAGATGGGAGTTTCCCGTCTACTTACTGTTATGCATTTAAAATATCGGGCGCTGGAGAATATGAATTACCTTAGAAGGCTGTGGCAATGGATAATGAAACCATGGCCTTTGCATATGTTTCCTTTAGCTATATATTTTCACTTCTATGTCATCGATGTATTTCCTGAGAATATCGAAGTCATAAATTTGTGGGTCAGCACCATATTTCAGTTAGTTGGAGGTATTCTTATTCTCGTTGCTATAGATGGGAATTTGAATGTAATCTCGAATAGTTCTATAAAAAATACTATTCTAGGATGGTTTAGGGAGTTCCCCCGAAAGGCTAGGCATCATAGTATTGAGGGGGGAGGGAAATTTATTTCACTGTCTGGTGGAAAAGCTAGGCTGTCATTTACCCCAAGCATGGATACATTAGATAAAAAAGTAGAGTATTTATTTCAAGAAATAAAGCGCCTTGATGAACAGCAGAATGAAGTAAGAAAAGAGGTCCACGAGAGAATTCACAAATCAGAGAAAAGAATTTTATCTATTGAAAAAATGCATGGGCAGGAAATTAAGGAAATAAAAAACAAGCTAAGTAAAGTGCTTGTTGGTAGTGTTAAAGTCGAAGTTTTTGGTGTGCTTTGTGTCGTCTACGGTCTTATTATTCCCGTGATATGGTATGCCTAACAGGGGCCTAGAGACTGACTGTTTTTGTCGTTGTTACTCTAAAATTAACGGTTCAGGCTAAATGTTAGCGGTGCAACATAATCATACTCCTTAGCCGCACAAAATTACGGAAAGTATATGAAGGTTAAAAGAATTAGATTGAAAAATGGTTATAAAAGGTTTCATGACCTTACCATTGATCTTGGAGATAACCCTAAAAGAATAATTGCTCTAGTAGGAGGCAATGGATGCGGAAAAAGTAGTGTTTTAGATGGAATGCTGTTTCACAGTCAAGCACATCATGGGCTAGGAAGTAAAGGCAGCAAAGATCATCAGTACCACTCTATGCATAAAACCCCTAATTTTAATCATTCAAATGTAGAAATAGAATTTGATCAGGGGTTATATTCTACCGTTACGAATCAAAAAAGAGCAGATGGTAAAGAAGGCACAATTTTTTCCTTTAGAAGTCCGTACCGTTTCAATAGTAATTTAAAAGTAATTCAGTCAAAAGCCACTAGTGAAATCAAGTTAAATAATTATGGCGCCAGTCTATCAGCTGATTTAGATGAAAAAATGGAAGAAAATTATCGGCGACTATATGTTAGATACAATAAATATTTAAATGCAGAGGATTGCCGGCCCAGTGAGGCAAAACTAAAGATAATTGGCGACCTAAATGATGCTTTGAAAAATTGCCTAGACCTAGAAATAACCAGCATTGGAGATATAGAAGCATCAGAAGGGACTCTCTATTTTTCTAAATCCGACCATCCTACCGATTTTGATTTCAATGTTTTATCTTCTGGAGAGAAAGAAGTAGTTGATATCCTACTTGATCTTTACTTAAGACAAGACGAGTATGCTGATACTGTTTTTCTAATCGATGAACCAGAACTGCATATAAATACATCCATACAGAAGAAACTTCTACTTGAAATAAACAAAATGGTGGGTGAAAACTGTCAAATTTGGATAGCAACGCATAGCATTGGTTTTTTACGTGCATTGCAAGATGATCTTAATAGTGAGTGTCAGATAGTTTACTTTCCTACTGGAATCGATTTAGCAGCTAATCAATATACTATTACACCAGCAACTAAAACGCGTGCAAAATGGATGGAAATATTTGAAACAGCACTAGATGACCTTGCTGGCTTAGTTAGTCCAAATAGAATTATTTATTGTGAAGGAAAAGACGTGCCAGGCGCAGGTGGCGCAGATATGGGTTTGGACGCAAAAGTATTCAACAACATCTTTTCTGAAAAAAGACATGACACTCTCTTTGTATCAAGTGGAGGAAATACCGAATTAGATCAACGTAGTGAAATCGCTATAGCAATTTTGACAAAAGTATTTTCAGAAATAGAGATTTTGGTGCTAAAAGATAGGGATATGTCCTCCGGGAAACAGAACGATGAGAATGACAGGCAGGTGTATTTACAAAACAATCCTAGTAATCATAGAGTCTTAAAGAGGTGGGAAGTTGAAAATTATCTTTATGATAAAGAAGTCTTAAAAGAATATTGCGCTAAAAATAGTCTTGTTTTTGATGAAGAAGAATATGATAAATTTGTAACCGATATTGATAATCAAAACCTAAAAGATGACACAGGCAGAATTAAAAACTATTGCGGTATTAACACAAGCATTAATGCAGAGCAGTTTAAGATAACTTTGTCGGAGTGCATTAACGAGGATATGAGTGTTTTTTTAGAACTGGAGAACTGTATATTCAGCAGAGAATAAATGAAGAGTCAACGGGCACAATACATATACCCTTGACTTAAGTATCGAGTATCGTTTTACGTAAATATACATAAATCTCCCTTTTTACCTTTTCATGTATACTGAGTTAACACGCACTAATATCCCGTGTAAAAGTATGACATCTAGTAACATCTTCGAAGTAACTCAGGAGTAGCGTTATGAAACTAGCAATCTTATCGTGCGGTCCGAATTCATACAGTACACGACGACTAAAAGAGGCGGCTGAGTCTCGTGGTCATAAAGTAAAAGTATTGAATACTTTGAAGTTTGCGATTGATCTTGAACGCGGATCACCCGATCTCTATTACCAGCAAAAGCAGCTTAGTCACTACGATGCAGTGCTACCGCGCATCGGTGCTTCCATTACTTACTACGGTACCGCGGTTGTTCGCCAGTTTCAGGAGATGGGTGTGTTCTGTGCGAATAGTGCCCACGGGATTCTTAATTCGCGCGATAAACTGCGCAGTTTACAGATTTTAAGCCGTCACCATATCGGCATCCCGAAGACAAACTTTGTGAACCACAAGAAAGATGTACTGCCTGCGATTCAGCGTGTCGGTGGGGCGCCCGTTATTATCAAACTGATCGAAGGTACTCAGGGTATTGGTGTGCTGCTGGCAGAAAGCACCAAGTCCGCCGAAGCGATCATCGAACTCTTGCAGAGTCAGAAACAGAATGTGCTGGTGCAAAAATTTGTGGCTGAGAGTAAAGGTAAAGATATCCGTGCGCTGGTGGTCGGTGATCGTGTGGTTGCGGCGATGCGACGGGTCGCGCAGGGGCAGGAGTTTAGAAGCAATGTTCATCGTGGTGGCATCGCAGAGCCGGTTGAACTCGATGAACAGTATCGGGAAACCGCTGTACGTGCGGCGCAGATATTAGGATTACAGGTTGCGGGCGTTGATATGCTGGAAGGCGCTGACGGGCCACAAATAATGGAAGTGAACTCATCTCCCGGTCTGGAAGGCATTGAAAAATGTACCCAACTTGATATCGCCGGTGCTATCACGGATTACATCGCGGCCCAGGTCGATTTCCCGGAAATAGATATCAGACAGCGCCTGACAGTCAGTCGCGGCTACGGGATTAGTGATATTGTTATCCCTGCTGAATCAAATCTGGTGGGCAAGAGCATCACTGAGTCGGGACTATTGGAACAGGATATCAACGTGCTGGATATCTCCCGGGGTAATAAAGTGATCCCCAATCCAAAAGATTCAAGAATCCTTGAGCCGGACGACAAACTGCTCTGTTTTGGCAAACTGGAGTCAATGAGATCACTAGTACCGGCGAGTACGCGCCGTAAACGCAAACCAAAGATCCAGCAGCTTAAGGACGATTCCTGAATAAAGGCTTTGATGGTGCTGACATTGTTATTCCTCGGCGTAGTAATGTTGGTGAAAAAAAGGGTTTCAGGTTTCTTTCAAGAGTAATACATATATC
>CALZIG010000045.1 GCA_945787585.1 uncultured Gammaproteobacteria bacterium
GGTCGCTACGCCCCTTTTTGACGACTTCGGCCGCTTTATCCTGCGCCATCTTTTCATGCAGCAACTGCCCGCCCGCCTTTTTCCACTCCATCAAGCGCTTCAATTCACCCCCATCCAGCCATACGCCATGTTGCTGGCAACGGTCGGCAATCACACCGCTACGCGCGCCGAAGTTCTTACGCTGCATAAAACCCTGGCAGACAGGGCATTTTACATAAAAGGCCTGATCACCATTGCCCTGCCCAACATCTCGCTGGTAGAGCTCCTTGTTGATCGCATTGAGACTTTTTCGATCGATCTCGAAGACATTCGTCACTGACTGCGTCAGCAGCGCCTCCAGTTCACCGGGATCAAAAAAGAGCCCCATGCACTGGTCACAGCGCTCGATGAAAAATCGGCCATCACTTTTTAGATTAATCGTATGCAACGGAATATTACAGCGCGGGCAGGGGCGTTCAGCATCGGGCTTTACCACGGTGTACTTGTGAATGCCGTGCAGGTCGACATCATTGCGCCGACCGCAATAGGTGCAGACATTACTCGGCGCAGGCAGCGGCGCAGAACAGCTAATACAACTGGCCATCGTCAGCGCGCCTAAAAACGACTCATGATCTCTTGTTTCTTTTGATCATAGTCATCCTGCGTAATCAGTGACGCATCGAGCAGCTGCTTGAGCTGAGACAGCTTGGCCATTGGGTCATCGTCATTCTGTGATGCCACCGGGCTAGTCTGTGGTTCAGCCAAGCTATTTTGTTTCGGCACCAGTGAATCGCCCATCTCATTCGCCATCATCTGACCAAACCCCATCCCCGCGCCGATGCCCATGCCAATCCCGGCACCACCCCCTTCATTGCGCGCCGCTTCACGCATCGCCTCCAGTTTTTGCAGGCTGGCGTAGTCCATCCCCACCGCAGTGGCGGCGTGTTGCTCTGCGGTAATGTCGGCAATGCGATTGATGCGATCCATCGTCTCGTCATCGAAGTTAGTCCCTTCAATGCGTAGATCCGTCAACTCAAAACCCAGACGGGTGAAATCATATTTCAGTTTTTCCTGCAGGCTCAATGCAAGCTCGTCACGGTTGGCATCAATATCGACATAGGTAAACTTTGACTGCGCGAGGTGATCCGTCAACGGCTGAATCACGCGCGCATTCATCACATCACGAAATTGACTCACGGTGAATTCACTATTACTGCCGACGAAGTTGACAAAAAAGTGGCCCGGTTTTTTGATTCGAAAACTATAATTACCAAAGGCACGCAAACCAACCGGAAAGTGATATTTGGGATCTTCATACTTAACCACCGCATTAGTGCCCCACTTCTGATCCAGCACCCGCGTGGTTTTGAAAAAATAGACCCCGACCTTGTGCTCACTCTCAAAGAACTGCATGAATTTTTTAATCGTGGTCCAGAAAGGAATGTTATCGGTTTCAAGGTTGACGATACCGCTCTTGACCATCATCGCTTTGGGCACCCCTTCGTAGACAAAGATGCACCCCTGCCCCGGACCAATGATCAACTGGGAAGCGTTCTTGATCTCGTCACCATTATCGCTCCACTGATAAAAGAGCTGGTCAGGATCGGTCTCCTGCCACTCGATCACTGATCGCAACTGCCGCTTTAATCCGTCTATCAGACCCATCGTCGCCCCCATCCAGAAATTAATGTCACTGTTATGCGTTTGATCACCGATAAAAATACGTTAGATACGGCTATCGAAGAATGATTAATATGTCGGGAATTCAGCAGATTCCTGAAGCCCAGTCGCTACCTATAGGTGACATGGATTTGCATATCATCGACAGCTCGGACAACATAGATTTTAAAATCAAACGATTAGCACCTTTAAGGCATCAACCATGAAATATCAGATTATCCCCGTCACCCCGTTTCAGCAGAACTGCTCACTCCTCTATTGCGAAGAGACGATGCGTGCAGCCGTGGTTGACCCCGGTGGGGAGATCGACCGCATTCTGGAAACGGCACAGCAGGCGGGCGTCGAAATCGAAAAAATCCTGCTGACACACGCACACCTCGACCACATCGGCGGTGTTGCCGAGCTCGTCAGCCGCCTACCACTCCCGATTGAAGGGCCACACAAAGAAGATCTTTTCTGGATTGAGGCAATCCCACAGCAGTGCGAAATGTTTAACTTCCCGCCAGTGGAGAGTTTCACGCCGGATCGCTGGCTAAGCCACGGTGATCAGGTCACCTTTGGCAACATCACATTAGAAGTGCTGCACTGCCCCGGCCATACGCCGGGCCATGTGGTCTTTTTTCACGTGGATGACGGCATTGCGATGGTTGGGGATGTGCTTTTTCAGGGTTCGATTGGCCGCTCAGATTTCCCGCGCGGAGACCACGACACCCTGATTCGCTCTATCAAGGAGCGCCTGCTGCCACTCGGCGATCACGTACGTTTTATTCCGGGCCATGGGCCGATGTCGACCTTTGGTGAAGAGCGCCTCAACAATCCCTTTATTAACAATAACCAGTAAATACCGCATGTTTTAATAGACGAACTTTTCATCGCCGCGATCCACATAAAACTGATTTATTTACTGTCCAAATCCATTACAATTAAGCCATGCAACAGACCGACAAAAAAGCAGCTAATACACTTCGCCTCGAGACACTCCGTCTTGAACATCGCGATCTCGACGAAGTAATCAGGCAATTGACTGCCACCATCAAAGCCGACCAGTTGTTATTGAAGCGACTGAAAAAGCGCAAGCTTTGGCTGAAAGATATGATTGCCAAGATGGAAAGCGAACTCATCCCCAACCTCAACGCCTAAGCCCTCACCGCTATCAGCTAACTCAAATATGGCCTGGTATGTTTATATCGTCGAGTGTCGTGATGGCTCCTACTACACCGGCATCACCACTGATGTTGAACGGCGCATCAGCGAACATAATCACAGCCCGAAGGGGGCCAGCTACACCCGTTCACGTCGCCCCGTCACACTGCATTATCATGAAAGTGCCAACAACCGATCTGAAGCCACACAACGAGAGCTACAGATCAAAAAACTTTCCAGTAGTGTCAAACGCACCATGACTGCTGGCACAGTAGAATAAATCGGGTAACTAAATCCCCTCTCGACACTCGCGGATAATATTGAATAACTTTTGATACTCTTTTGGTGTTCGCGCCAGAGCATTTTGCTTTTTCGAGTTGGCACGCTTTTCCACCACTTCAGGAATCAACACCTGCTGCTCAACAAAATCAGCAAACATCTGATGCAGTTTCGTCTTACTCACACGCTTATCAAATTCCATCAACCGTTGTGCGACATAGATAAGCGCATCGCCCGTCACGCGCGCATAGCGATTAATTACCGTAGAGCGAGCTACCATTTCATCCAGTAGCTCGTACTCATCTTGACCGGTAATCTTCACCATCCTTTCAACAATACGCCAGTAGGCCTTTTGAAAGGCATTCGCCTGACGTCGCCGATAAGCGGTAATGGCAACATCTTCTTCTTCCGCATAGTCAGAACGCATCACATCGATGAAATGTTCCGCCGCCATCCAGTCGCCGCCCGACTGAAACCACACTGGTAACTCACGCAGTATATCTCGCATACAAAATACGGCATCCCAGCTAATACCATCACCGACATCATAAAGACCACGTCGGGACTTAACGCGCTCAAAGGTTGAGAACAACCGACGAAACTCATCGACCAATTCAACGCGTTTTTTACCTCGTAAAAACAGAGACACATGTGACTCATTGAAGCCCATTTTATACAGCAATAATTCGTTTCTGGTACGCGCAAAAACGTCAATAAAACGCAGCACTGCGGGCGCATTAGAAAAGGTTTTAATCGGGCGTTTTTTACCAGCCATCAAATAGTCAGCGAGCTGCGCGAAGGTTTGCACAATATATTTCGCCTTATTTTTCTGCTCCGTAATGGTGGTCGACATACGCTCGGCATCATCATATCGATACGCATGATGAAAGAGTCCAAACTGGCGCAGCGAGCCATAATCGATCACCCCCCCATCAGCCAAAATATTATCGCCATCCCACTCCATCCAGCAAAAAATATAGTCTGACTCTAAACGTGCCGCCATGCGTCCAAACGCATCAGCAATGTGTTTCTGCATTGCGATATATCTATTTTTTCCTTTAATAACTGACCATTCGCCGTTATCAACCTGTCGCTGAATATAGTAGTCTACCGCCGACTTTAATCGATCATATTGACCTTGTTTCAAATGATGAAAAAAATGCGCGGGTCGCAATAAATTTTTTGCGGCGCGCACATTCACAGACGTGCCATCAGGATAGCCAATCAACAATAAAGTACGTTCTGTTGCAATGTTGCTGCGATGAAAAATATCACTCATCAACGCCGCGCCCACGCCATCAAGCAGCTCTCCCCGACCACTGCCGTACGAGGCATTTTTATCACCACTCTTAAAATAGCGCCCTTCGTGAGCTGTCGCCGGGCTAAGCGCGGTCACCCCGGTGCCACAACTTGAAATATCCCATGTTGTTCCGCGCCCGCTAAAACAACCATTCCAGATACTGCGGCCATCACCTGAAGTTAACCCAGATCGCCCAGGATGCTGCAACTGTAAGTAACGTGTCGCCATATATTTTTTTGCGCGGATATCAGATGGTGGCACAGTCACCCCCTGTTTAACTTCATACTCGTTGATCACCTCGATACTAAAGGTCTCGAGCAATTTTGCGCACAGGCCTTTATTTAACCGATGCCGATGATCAGCCGCGAGCAGGCCCATCTCTTTTGCTAATTCGAAGTTAAAGTAGAAAACCTCGCCGTTATGGCGCGTCTTAACCCGATACTCGACATAACCGTTAGGGACAGCAGACTTGAATGAGTGACCACCATCAACCTTATCAAACTGTTCGTACCGAATAGCGCTGGAAGCATGATTTTCAATACGTTTTCGATTGTTTTTACTCATAACTAACATATCGGGTAGCGCAATCACTACTTTAGGAAATCAACCTATTACGTTGCTCCTAATTCTTCAGAAGTGACGCCTGCGGCCGCTAATTAAACAACGTAGTTAATCAAATTCTAAACGCCTGTATGCACACAAGAATCGAAAATGTCCCCAAGCTTAAAACTGTCCCCGCATCCATTGATGCACGACTTTACAACATTGCGCGGCTCGCCACGATCAGATTCGAAGCGCCTCTGCGTGTGCGCTTATCCGGACATAAGACTATCGACGTAATCCTTACTCAAAACTCCTGGGTTTGCATTGACCGTGCGATGTATGACTTACCGGCGCTTGCATGGACGCATACTAGCTCTGAAGCGCGGCAGACACTTCATACGCCTATTGAAAGTGAGCTCCATTATTATCATATCCATGCGAACATCTCTGCGTATAAAATACTGGAGAGTCTACAGGCCACTCTAGAAGAATTACTCGCTAGCACTAAATCAGATAGGCAAGGAACGGTGGTAAAACTACCTAACCGTAATCTTTGAGTATCACGATCAACTACACAGATCAGCATGCCCTTTTTTACAAGAAGAGCAAAATTTTCAATACTGAGATTAAGTTTCTGGGAAACAACAGGAAGGCAGGATCAGCCTAGCAGGACGCGTTTACGGCCTCTGATCTTATTTTTACGCTCACGCAAAATACGAATCTTTTTCGCTTTCTCTTTTTCAAACAGAGTGGCAGCCTCATTCATACTAATCGCACCACGTTCAACCTGCTCGCATAATCCACTTCGTAGTCGATGCAGGCTCTGCCAGGTAGAGAAGTACTTATACTTTGAAACAACGCGTTCCCACTGCTGACGCCCCTGCTCTTCATTACAGTAATCATTGTTTTCAGCAATGGCTGTAAAAGAGCAAAAAGAGAATAAAACGGTCATGGTGATGGCTTTGATCTTCATACTGGATATAGCGTCCATTCCCATCACATCTGAACAGGAAAAGCGCTAAATATCAGTTTTAGATAACAGTACCGTTAAGAAAAGTTGATAGCCATCTGTTTTTTAATCAATAAATAGCGACTGCTAATGCGATAAAATACGCGCCCATCAGCTACGGCGTATTAATGTCCCGACACCCTGATCGGTGAAGACTTCCAGCAGCACGGCGTGTTCAACACGCCCGTCGATAATATGCGCCGTATTGACGCCGCCCTGCACCGCTTCCAGCGCACAACGAATCTTCGGCAACATGCCGCCGTAAATCGAGCCATCTGCAATCAGCTTTTCAACATCGCTTCTTGTCAATCCAGAGACGACTTTCTCATCTTTATCCAGCACACCGGCGGTATTGGTCAACAATATCAGTTTTTCAGCTTTCAGCACTTCGGCAATCTTACCCGCCACAAGGTCCGCATTAATATTATAAGACTGCCCATCTTTACCCACGCCAATCGGGGCGATGACAGGAATAAAATTGCCGCCGATCAACATATCAACCACTGCGGTATTAATACTGGTCACCTCACCGACATGTCCGATATCGATAATTTCTGACGCGTTCATTTCTGGCGCACTACTGGTAAAGGTTAACTTACGTGCGTGTATCAGGTCGCCATCCTTACCGGTCAACCCCACTGCAGAGCCGCCATGCTGGTTGATCAGACTGACGATCTCTTTATTGACCTGCCCGCCCAACACCATTTCAACCACGTCCATCGTTTCACTGTCAGTGACCCGCATCCCTTCGACGAAACGGCTCTCTTTGCCGATCTTTTTCAGCAGTGCACCGATCTGCGGGCCGCCACCATGTACCACGATAGGGTTCATCCCCACCAGCTTCATCAACACAACATCGCGCGCAAAACTTTTTTTCAGCGCATCGTCGACCATCGCATTGCCGCCATATTTAATGACGATGGTCTTACCCGAAAAGCGTTGTATATATGGCAAGGCCTCCGTCAGTACCTTTGCGATATTCATTGCTGATGTTGTGTCAAATGTCATATCAATGCTCGATCAGTAAAATTTTATTGTCTGTATAATCACACCCGCAGTCGACCCGCGGCATTATTAAAACGGTAGTGCCAACGTGGGCGCAATCGCCAGGATCGCCTGCCTGAACTTATTCTGGATACGCTTAAGCACTTCCTCGCTGTCCGCTTCAAAACGAATCACCAGGCAAGGCGTCGTATTCGACGCGCGCACCAGCCCCCAGCCATCCCCAAAATCAACGCGAATACCATCAATCGTATTTATCTCACCACCCTCAAAGTTGGCTTCCGCAACAAAACGTTTGATAAACGTATGGTGTTCACCTTCATTCATTTTCACCTGTAACTCTGGCGTGCTATAGGCTTCTGGCAGCGCTGAAAATTGCTCCATCGGTAACTGCTCACTGGCCGTTAAAATCTCAAGCAGGCGCGCCCCCGTATAAAGGCCGTCATCAAAACCGTACCAACGCTCCTTAAAAAAGATGTGGCCACTCATCTCACCTGCGAGCAATGCCCCGGTCTCTTTCATCTTGGCCTTAATCAGTGAATGCCCCGTCTTCCACATCAACGGCTTACCACCATGCGCCTCGATCACTTTGCCGAGGTGATTACTACATTTTATATCGTAGATAATTTCAGCACCGGGGTTACGCGCAAGCACATCCGCAGCATAGAGCATCATCTGTCGGTCTGGCCAGATCACATGGCCGCTGGAATCGACGACACCCAGCCGATCTCCATCACCATCAAAGGCGAAGCCCAGGTCTGCATCGTAGGCCTTTACCGCACGAATCATGTCCTGCAGATTTTCCGGCTGACTGGGGTCTGGATGATGATTAGGGAAATGGCCGTCAACTTCACAAAATAGTTCGATCACATCACAACCCAGCTTTCTAAACAGGGCTGGCGCAATCATCCCGGCGACGCCGTTGCCGCAGTCGACCACCACCTTCAAGCTGCTCACGAGTTTGATATCACCGACCACCCGCGCCACATAGTCCGGCATAATATCGAGTGCCCGGTACGCCCCTTCATCACCCTCGTGATAATCTCCCTGTTCAATACGACGTCGCAACCCCTGAATCGCTTCTTCAGCCAGCGTCTCGCCTGCCAGCACCATTTTAAAACCATTGTAATTTGCAGGATTATGGCTGCCGGTGACCATCACACCAGAGTCGATCCCGAGGTGATGGGTCGCAAAATAGAGCAGTGGCGTCGGCACCATGCCGAGATCGATCACATCGCGGCCCGTATCACGCAGCCCCTGTGTCAACGCGGCCACAAAAGCAGCGCCTGAGAGACGCCCGTCACGCGCCACCGCCACGGTCTGCTGACCGCGCGCATGGGCCTCGCTGCCGATGGCACGCCCGATCTCATAGACCACTTCATCCGACAACGTGTCACCAACAACGCCACGAATGTCATACGCCTTAAAAATCGCAGCGGAAATATGACTACTCATTTGCCTGCATCACTCCCTGTTCAGATAGTACTGTGTTAATGGCGACCGGAATGACCAAAACCGCCAGCACCACGCTCGCTGCTATCAAATTCATCCACGATATCAAAGCTCACCTGTACGACTGGCATAAAGACCATCTGTGCGATGCGCTCACCCACATTGATTTCAAAGGTGGTATCACCTCGATTCCAGCAGGAGACGAACAGTTGCCCCTGATAATCTGAATCGATCAGCCCCACCAGGTTACCCAGCACAATGCCGTGTTTATGGCCCAGACCTGATCGCGGCAACAATACCGCCGCCAGCGATGGATCCGCCACATGAATAGCTAATCCGGTTGGAATCAGGTGCGTCTCCCCCGGTTGAATCTCCAGCATTTCATCAATGCAGGCACGCAGATCCATCCCCGCTGAGCCATCCGTCGCATAGGCCGGCAGCGGCAACTCGTTGCCAATGCGTGCATCAAGAATTTTTAGTTGGATTTTTTGCATCAAACCTCTCCGCTATCATTTCAATCAGTGCCCGTGCCAGCTTCTCTTTTGGCTGCATCGGCAACGCTGCACCGCCCGTTGGCCACAGTACCTTCAGCGCATTTTCATCGTTATCAAAACCGCCCTGTGCGCTGCCCACCCGGTTGGCCGCGATCATATCGAGCGACTTTTTCTCCAGCTTGAGCCGTGCATTTTCCTCAAGGTGTTCTGTCTCAGCGGCAAAACCGACGACAAATAGTCCACCTTTATCGGCGGCAATGGCCTCGAGAATATCGGGGGTCTGCTCCAGCGATAGCTGTGCGCTACCGGCCTGCTTTTTAATCTTCTGCGTGGCGACCTGCAACGGACGATAATCAGCCACCGCCGCCGCCGCGATCACGATCTCCTGCCCATCGAGATTCGACTGCACCGCCGCCAGCATATCCTCCGCAGAGCGCACATCGATTCGCGTCACCCGCTCCGGCGTAGGCAATGCCACCGGTCCACTGATCAACGTCACCTGTGCACCCGCCTCAACGGCGGCGGCGGCCAGCGCGAAACCCATCTTGCCCGAACTACGATTTGAAAGGTAACGCACCGGATCGATATCCTCCTGCGTCGGCCCGGCGGTAATCAGCACCCGTCGACCGGCAAGCTGCCCGGTTTCAAATAACGCCGCGCTCATCTCGACAATCTGCGCAGGCTCCAGCATCCGCCCAGGGCCAACTTCGCCGCAGGCCTGCTCACCTGCTGCGGGACCGAACAGTTTCACCCCGCGCGACGCTAGCGAGGCCACATTGGCCTGTGTCGCTTCGTTCAACCACATCTGCTGATTCATCGCTGGTGCGACCGCGAGCGGCGCCTGGCTGGCGAGACAGAGCGCCGACAACAGATCGTCAGACCGCCCCGCAGCCAGCTTCGCAATAAAATTGGCGCTCGCCGGGGCAACCACAATCAGGTCCGCCCAGCGCGCCTGTTCGATATGCCCCATGGTCGCCTCGGCCTCGGCATCCATCAACGCCGTATGCACCGCACGTCCCGACAGGGTCTGGAGGGTAAAAGGCGTCACAAAGGCCTGTGCGGCGTCGGTCATGACCACCTGCACCGTCGCACCTGCATCACTCAGGCGACGTACCAGCTCGGCACTCTTATAGGCCGCGATGCTGCCAGTCACCCCTAGCAAAATCCGCTTGTTCGTTAAACTGCTCACCCAACTCCGCTCACTTTTACTGTTTACTCTGCTGGCCTTCAACGCAACGGGGCGAAAAAGACCACAAATAAAACGCGTAAGATAACATTTAATTACATTAATGACTTGTACTATAGTGGGGTAAACATCAGGCATCCACACGGAGGTGATCATGCCACCCATCACAGACTGGCCCGCTGACGAACGTCCTCGGGAAAAACTGCAACTACGCGGCGCTGAGGCGCTCTCAGATGCGGAACTACTCGCCATCTTCCTGCGCACCGGCATCCGCGGCAAAACCGCGGTCGATCTCGCCCGCGATCTGCTCAAGGAATACGGCACCTTACGCGCCCTGCTGGGTACTGACCACGAACGCTTTTGTCAGAGCGCCGGGCTCGGCACCGCCAAGTTTGTCCAGCTTCAGGCGGTGCTGGAGATGAGTCGGCGCTATCTGCGCGAGACGCTGGACCGAGGAGAGGCCCTCTGCTCACCCGATGACACACGCCGCTTCCTGCTCGCACAACTACGTGATTACAATTTTGAGGTCTTTGCCTGCCTCTTTCTCGATAGTCGTAATCGCGTCATCTGCTTCGAGAAGCTCTTTAACGGCACCATTAACGGCGCTAGCGTCCACCCTCGCGAGGTGGTGAAGAAATGTCTGCTGCACAACGCCGCTGCGGTGATATTCGCCCATAACCACCCGTCAGGCGTGGCCGAGCCGAGTAATGCCGACAAACGGCTGACACGCCAGCTGGTCGAGTCGCTGGCATTGATTGACACCCGTGTGCTCGACCATCTGATTGTCGGCGACGGGCAGGTGCTCTCATTCGCTGAACAGGGCATTTTGTAACTCATTGAAAACAAAGGGAAGGCGTTTTTATATTTGCGTCACCCCCCTCGTTTTGGTATAAAGTCCGGCTTTCGTTTATGCACTTCTTTGTTTGGAGGCTTTTGTACAATGTCCAGGGTATGTCAGGTCACAGGAAAACGACCAATCGTGGGAAACAACGTTTCTCATGCAAATAACAGAACAAGGCGCCGTTTCCTGCCTAACCTCTCCAACCATCGTTTCTGGGTTGAGGGTGAAAATCGCTGGGTTCGTCTGCGCGTCAGCTCAAAAGGGATGCGTATCATCGATAAGTGCGGCATCGATAAAGTCCTCGGCGACATGCGCGCCCGTGGCGAAAAAGTCTAAGGAGCAGAGAAATGCGTGAAAAGATAAGACTCGTTTCCAGTGCTGGCACCGGCCATTTTTACACCACTGACAAAAACAAACGCACCATGCCTGAAAAGATGGAGATCAAAAAATTTGATCCTGTCGTGCGTCAGCATGTGATGTACAAAGAAGCTAAGATCAAGTAATTACAGTTTTTTACTTGATAAAGAAACCCTCTATTCGAGGGTTTTTTTATACCTCACACACTCTCCCTACCACAAAATTACCACGCTCAGCTCACACCTCAGAAAAACCTGCCATCAAGTATAGATTTAAGCGATTTGGTCGCTACAGGCAGTAAGGTTTATTTACCACCCAAAGGCTGACTATGAGCATCACTCACAAAATTATTGCCTCCATTACACTGCTATTCATTTTCTTAATACTACAGGCTGCTGTTTCGATATATGGAACAAATTCAGCAATCAGTCATATTGAGGATTACACTAACCATCAAAGCCACATCGCCAAAAAGGTCCAGCAACTCAAGTTAGTCACCGTCCAGACTCAACACTGGTTCACTGAAGTTAGCGCCACACGCGGACTCAATGGCCTTGACGAAGGATTTACTCAGGCTAGCCTACAACGCGAACAGTTTCTCAGCATTATTGACGACCTCATTGAGATTGACGCCAGTCATCTAAAAAAGTATCAATCACTGTCACTCGAGTATGAAAACTACTTTAAGCTTGCACAGAAAATGGCCAATACCTATGTCAACCAAGGAACCGAAGCTGGTAATCAGCTAATGAAAACAACCGAAACAGCGAATGAATCACTTGATCAACATATTGATCCGATGCTAGAACAGGCGCTGGAGCAATCTTCATTAGACATGGAGAATGCCATTTCAAGCAGCAAATTCACAGAATATGTAAATATCATTATCATCGCTGCTTTCGCACTATTCCTGATAGTAATGACTTATAGTGCATTCACCTGCATTATCAGGCCCCTTAAAGAAATTTCTGCTACTGCCAAAGATATCGCGGAGGGAGAAGGTAATTTAACTAAACGACTTGATGAGTCTCGCAGTGATGAACTCGGTGAACTAGCACATTTCCTTAATCAATTCATAAGTCATATCCAGGAAATGATCATAGGATTTAACACTGCTACCTCCCAGATTGCAGCGGCAGCAGAACAGATGCGTGCTATCACCATTGGCACTAATCAAAGCATTAAGCATCAGCAACAGCAGACCGAACAGGTGGCAACGGCGATCAATGAGATGTCAGCCACGGTACGGGAAGTGACACAAAATACCAGTGCAGCCGAAACGGCAGCCTCAATGGCACAGGTAGAGTCCAGTAATGGTCAACAGATTGTAGACGAATCAATGTTAATCATTGAAAAACTCTCAACAGAAGTAGATGAGGCCGCAAAAGTTATTCAAACACTCGCGTCTGATAGTCAAAGCGTGGGTACCGTACTTGGCGTGATTAAAGATATTGCAGAACAAACTAATTTACTGGCACTTAATGCAGCCATTGAAGCCGCGCGGGCAGGTGAGCAGGGGCGTGGCTTTGCAGTGGTCGCCGATGAAGTACGCACGCTCGCCACCCGCACCCAGGAATCCACACAGGAAATTCAGACGATGATTGAAAAGCTCCAGGTCGGTGCCAGGAACTCCGTTACTGCGATGGAATCCGGATGTACGCAGGCCCACGCGAGTGTAGCGCAAGCAGGCAAAATCAAGGAAGCACTCAACGCGATTGGCAATGCCATCGGCACCATCAACAACATGAATGTGCAGATTGCAACCGCGTCTGAAGAGCAGAGCGCGGTGGCTGAAGAGATCAACAAAAACATTACAGCTATCACCAGTATCGCTAGCGAAACCACCACCAATGCGCAGCATATTTCTGATAGTGGCAATGAGCTGGCAACGATGGCGCAACAGCTACAAACGCTGGTCAAACGCTTTGTCGTCTAGCGACAACCGCTTGGTCAGCTACGATACTCCGCGTTGATCCGAACATAGTCGTACGAAAAATCACAGGTCCAGAGCTGCGCCTGATGTGGAGTATCACCCAATACAATTCTCACCGTGATCTCATCCTGTTGCATCACTGCATTACCGGCGGCCTCTGTGTACGCTGATGCTCGCCCACCATTGTGCACGATGCAGAGATCATTGAGATAGATCGCTACCCGCCCCACATCCAGTGATTTAATCTCCGCCCGGCCAACGGCCGCGAGGATACGACCCCAGTTGGGGTCGCTGGCAAAAAAGGCGGTCTTGACCAGCGGTGAATGAGCCACGGTATAGGCTACCTGGCGACAGTCGGCCTCGCTCTCACCCCCTTCAAC
>CALZIG010000046.1 GCA_945787585.1 uncultured Gammaproteobacteria bacterium
ACCTCACGCGCATACCCATATTGCTGCGCCTTCATCAGCCCACCGATCTTTGTAAGCGGGTCGGAAGAACGAGCATCCAGATAGGCGCAACCAGGGCTAAGGCTGACGAGGATGAGTAATGCAACAAGCGTCAGTGGATTCATGCTGGTGCTGCTTCAATCTCTGTATTCAGAATGCTCGCCAGAATATCATCTATCATTGGCTGATCTTTTTCCCCAACCGCGACAACCTCATAAACGATAATCGGTTCTTTTTTACCCCGTAACGCAAGTGTCTTGAAAGGTTTACTTACAATGCCCCGGAGTTGCAACTGAGCATTCAGTTCATCACTCACAAGGATCGCGCCTGCATCGGCGGCAGAGGCAAGGCGTGAAGCAATATTGACCGCATCACCCACCACCGTATAGTCCATACGCTCTGCTGCGCCCATATTGCCCGCCAGCATCATGCCGCTATTTAACCCTACACGAAACTGTAATTGTGACTCGCCCTGCTGATCGCGACGTTGATTAAGCTGCCGGATCAACGCCTGTATCGCCACCGCACAAGCAGCGGCCTGGAACTGATGGTGAGGATCGTGTTCAGGCACACCAAACACCAGCATCGCACAGTCACCGATGTATTTATCGATATGTCCGCCATAGGCCTGCGCTGCCTGCGCGATAAGACTGAAGTACTCATTCAGTAAGCTATTGATCTTTTCCGGGTGAAGCTGTTCAGAAAGCCGCGTGAAACCGACAATGTCAGCAAACAGTACGCTCGCTTCGACATGCTGTCCACCCAGCTTCACCTGATTCATATTGGATAGCACCGCCTTAGCGACTTTGGGTGAGACGTAACGCGAAAATGTCTGCTCGACTTGCTCTTTGCGCAACAACCCTTCCGTCATCTCATTCATCGACTGCATCAAAAAACCCAGTTCATCCTTACGCTCATCATTGAGGCGCACTCGATAATCACCCGCTGAAATTGCCCGCCCGGCATTGATCAACTGATGTATGGGCCGCGTCAGTCGTTTACCTAATATAAAAGAGGCAATGAAGCCCAGTAACACTAACAACAAAGTCGCGCCGCCCACGGTGCGAATGGTCTTTTGTTTAGCGACCTCCCTGATACGCCGATCAAACGTAATCAGCGCATAGCCCGTCGTCACATCCTTAAAAAGAATAGGTCGTGAAAAAGAGACCATATCACTTTGTCGGCCATCTTGATGATGTTGCTGCCACTCCTGCTTAGCCGTTCCGCCCAGCATTGCGCCAATACTGGCCACATCGGGTACCGCCCCTTTTTGGGCAATCGGTGCTTTCTTTTCATTATAGAGCGCAGCCCCCAGCACACTATCTTCACCGACAAGATTTTTAACCACAATTTCCAGGCTAAGCTGATCATTGGCCAACAACGGCTCGCGCGAAAACTCCCCCATCTGTCGCAATACGATACTGCCCGAATCACTGACCTGCTGGTCAAGAATCTGACTCTGATTATGTACGATAAACAGACCCAGCAATCCCATGCCACTACTAATCAATAGCGTAAACACCAACGCCAGTTTATAGGCGATGGGGAAATAAGCTGGCAGTAATGCCGTCATGCTATGGCGGAGACTTTTCATGTTGTTTCAAGGATCTATCAAGATCGCTAAGTTATTGGCGCACCGAAGTTAAACCTAATCACTCCACAGTTCAACACTAAATACATCCACTATGCGCTGCTAGACAGGGGCCGACTGACCGCGGTACCCAATAGGGTAGCGTCAGCGCCCATATCTAGCAAGGGCTTAATAGGGTCGAATAATGGACTTCCTACGCCTCGCCAACTCGCCACAGTATCGTAATTAAATGCTAAATATCTGACATTATTCACATACTGGTATTAAAGATAAAAATATGTTGTGATCGGCTGACACGTATCGAGACTAGATTGAGGGAGATAACGATGACTTACACCAATGATCTGCTAGATGAACTCAATATCCTGTTGCAATTCAACCTTGAAACCACCCAGGAAGGGATCAAAATCCACAAAACGGCCGCGCCTGAGGCCATCGCGGCCACAGCCCGGCTATTTACAAAAGGTCTGATCACCCAGCCAGACGGGGGCTACCTGACTGACCTGGGCCACATTGCCGCCGAACATGCACACGCAACCCATACGATATTGACCCCCGCTGATGAGATTTCGTTAAAGCCTGCCGCCCGCTAAACGATAAACTACCACACGTGACCACATTCATTGAGTCACTGCCGCCATCATCCTCGGGAGACAACAGACAATGGAAATTGAAGCACTCACCCAAAAGCTTCATGAGCTCAAAGATAAGCAGCAACAGATCGAAACCGCCTGGCGCAAAACTGGCAACCGTGAATTTCTCCAATTCATGATCGAGCTTCTGCCCAAAGCCCTTCAGGCCGAGCGTTGCAGCATCTTTATCAACAACCCAGAGGACAATAACGTCTGGATTCAATGCGGCACTGGCTTACAGGAAAAGCAGATCTCTGTCCCCAAAGATAGCTCCATCGTCGGCAAGGTCATCGCCACCGGGGAAACCATTATTGAAAACAACCTCGCCAATCAGGTTGGCGCACACGATACGGTTGCGTTTAAAACCGGTTTCACGGCAAAAAGCACTATCTGCATTCCTGTGCTCGGCGCCAAAACACAACAGGTCGCGGGTGCCATCCAGGTCCTTAACAAACTCAATATTGACTCTGCGTTTACTCAAGAGGATGTTGAAATCGTGACAAAACTGGCGCACCACCTGCAAGTCAACATCGAAAACATCTACCAGCGACAGGAGATGGCCAATATTGCCACTGAAATCGGTAAAAAAGTGGAGTTACTAGAGGCTAAATTACAGGAACTGGGGAATCGAGGATAGACCTCAGGCTTAACGATATCCGACATGAGAAACCTTATCGCTCAACATTTTCAGCATCACCCGGCCACTTACATGGATGTATAAATGGAAATTGCAGAACTGATCCTCAAGCTGGATAAACTAAAAACAAAACAATCGGACATCAATGACACCTGGCAAAAAACCGGCAATCGAGCATTCCTGGCATTCATGACAGAACTCCTGCCGATGGCGCTACAGGCAGAGCGCTGTAGCATCTTCATTAGTAATCCAGAGGATAAAAATGTCTGGCTTCAATGTGGCACTGCTGTCAAAGAGAAACAGATCACAGTGCCAGAAGAAAACTCCATCGTTGGCAAGGTGATCGCCAGTGGACAGCGCATCATCGATAACGACCTCAAAAACCGCATCGGTATTCATGACGTGGTGGCACTCAAAACCGGCTTCACCGCAGGTAATACCCTCTGCGTCCCGGTATTTGACACCAATACCCACGTCACTGCGGGCGCTATTCAGCTGCTCAATAAACAGCCTCCGGGCAGTCAGTTCAGCGATGACGATGTGGCGTTGGTCGAGAAACTCGCCCACCACATGCATATCAATATTGGCAATATTTATTTCGGTCAGGAAATGGCTGATATCACCCTCAAGCTCGGTAAAAAAATTGAACTGCTTGAAGACCGACTGCTGGCGCAAGGGGTTCCTCTTTAGCGCCTTTAACAGTAGCGATGCGCGTGTCTCATAAAAGGATTATTGCGTTAAACGTCACTCAGCGGTGCTTTCCAAGGCAAAGATTTGTATACTAAGCTAACTTTTCACCATGCCGATAAACAGGCACAGATCATCAGCGCAACAGCCCTGATCATACGAGAAATAACCAATACCAAACCACCAACACAGGCCATGTCACACGTTAGTAATCAGCTGCTAATCAACATCGCCGGAGAGACAAAATGAAGGCCAAAGACCGCCGACTACAAGAAATACGCGCCACCATCCCGGAGCTAACGCCTGCCGAAGCACTCGAACTACAGCAAAGTGGCGCGACGCTGATCGATGTGCGTGATCAGGACGAAGTGGCTCAGGGTAGCCCGAATGATGCGCTACGGCTTGGACGCAGCTTCCTAGAGCTACGCATTGAAGACGAAGTGCCTAATCCGGATCAGCCTCTGCTGATCATGTGTGCTGGCGGGGTGCGCTCACTGTTCGCCGCGGACGGCCTGAAAAAGATGGGCTACCGCGATGTCCGCTCGGTTGCGGGCGGCTTTAGCCGCTGGAAAAATGAAGGGCAGCCCTTCGAGATCCCGCGCATGCTCGATGCGACCGCGCGCGAACGCTATGCGCGCCACATCTCCATGCCAGACATCGGCGAAAAAGGGCAGCTCAAACTTATGGACAGCAAGGTGCTGCTGATCGGTGCTGGCGGACTCGGCTCACCCTCTGCCTATTACCTGGCGGCAGCAGGGGTCGGCACACTGGGGCTGGTCGACCACGATGTCGTCGATCGCAGCAACCTGCAACGCCAGATTCTACACACCGAAGCGCGCATCGGCATGCCCAAGGTAGAGTCTGCACGCATCGCGATTGAAGCGCTCAACCCTGATGTGAAAGTTGTCGCCCATCAGACCCATATCGACAGCAGCAATGTCGAGGAAATCTTTTCCGATTACGACGTCATCGTAGATGGCTCAGATAACCTGCCAACTCGCTATCTTATCAATGATGCCTGCGTCAAGCTGGGCAAGCCCAATGTTCACGCCGCCGTCTACCGCTTTGAAGGACAGATCACCGTCTTCTGGCCCGGATACGAAGGCGATGTGCGCGGCTCCTGCTACCGCTGCATGTTCCCTGAGCCACCGCCGCCCGAACTTGCGCCGTCCTGCGCGGAAGCGGGAGTACTGGGTGTGATGCCGGGGATATTTGGACTATTACAGGCGGTCGAAACGGTAAAGATTCTGCTCGGTATTGGCACACCACTGGTCGGCCGCATGCTGCACTTCGATGCCCTCAGTGGCGAGTTCATGGAGATGCGTGCCAAGGCAAACCCAGCCTGTCGTTACTGCAGTGAGGGTGCTGAATTTCCCGGCTATGAAGATTATGCGCAGGTGTGCGCGTCAACACCGCCTTAGAGATCTGAAAAATAATGGCCATTCCCCTTTGCCAGACACATTGCGTGCAGGGCAAAGGGGATGGCAGCAATATTAATCTCTAATGGCTTCCACTTCAAAAGAGAGCGCCATCTCATCGCCGATTGCTGGCAATGCATAGGTCACGTCATAGTCAGAGCGTTTAATATTCGCTGTGGCATCAAAACCACAGACATATTTCGTTTTGGTCGGATCCATCGGATTGAGGCCACAGTTGATGCTCGCTACCTCAAGTACCACAGGACGCGTCACGCCTTTAATCGTCAAGTCGCCCGTAACGGTCGCCATCTTGCCACCGTGATGATACTTCACCTTGTTCGATTTATAAGTAATCTCAGGGAACTCTACTACATTCAGAAAATCAGGAGAACGCAGGTGATCATCACGCTTCTTCATGCCGGTGTAGACTGACGCCGCATCAATGACAATATCAACCGATCCTGTACCTGCCGCCTGATCCATTTTAATCTTGCCACTGGTCTTACCGAAATGACCCATCATGGTCGAGAAGCCGAGGTGATTAATTTTGAAATGGGGATAGGTGTGATTGGGATCAATCGTAAAACGCTCTTCCTTCGCGGATACCGCTAACGGCAATACCAGCATTAGCAGGGCAATCATAGGGGATTTTTTCATCTCTGCGACTCCTTCGTCAGGGTTATAAAACTATCTCTACAACTTTAATTACAAAACATGACCTAATAGCATATAGGTTAAAATAGCGGATCGCCACTCTCAAGCCAGGTGACGTAGATTGCGCCACCGGCGACTGGTGCCAGGCACAATAGTAGCAGGGCCATTTTCAACCATGACGGCCGTTCTTCCGGCAGCGGCACACGCGCCACCAGCGGCAGCACCGCGAGGATCAGCAACGTGTACCATGGCAGTTTTGCGTAGACCTGTGCCGCAACACCAAGCAAACCACACAGCAGTGCAATCGGCACCACCAGCAAGGCCCCTGCGTTTATCCGTGACGAGAAGAGCCCCGCC
>CALZIG010000047.1 GCA_945787585.1 uncultured Gammaproteobacteria bacterium
AATGTGGGCACGATTGGTCACGTCGACCATGGTAAGACGACACTGACAGCGGCGCTGACAGTGACGCAGGCAAAGAAATTTGGTGGTGACTCAAAAGGTTACGATCAGATCGACAGTGCACCAGAAGAACGCGCCCGTGGTATCACGATTGCGACCGCGCATGTTGAGTATGAGTCCGACAATCGTCACTACGCCCACGTCGACTGTCCCGGCCATGCCGATTATGTCAAAAACATGATCACCGGTGCCGCGCAGATGGACGGCGCGATCCTGGTCTGTTCAGCGGCCGACGGCCCGATGCCTCAGACCCGCGAGCACATCCTGCTCGCCCGTCAGGTCGGCGTCCCTTACATCGTCGTCTTCCTGAATAAGGCCGACATGGTCGACGACGAAGAGCTGCTCGAACTGGTCGAAATGGAAGTGCGTGAACTATTAGACAGTTACGATTTCCCAGGCGACGACACACCTGTTATAATCGGCTCCGCTTTAAAGGCCCTCGAAGGCGACGACAGCGAAATTGGCACCCAGGCGATCGACAAACTGATCGACGCCCTCGACACCTACATCCCACAGCCAGAACGTGCGATCGACGGTGACTTCCTGATGCCAGTGGAAGATGTCTTCTCAATTTCAGGGCGCGGCACCGTAGTGACCGGACGTATCGAACGAGGCGTTGTCAAAGTTGGCGAAGAGATCGAAATCGTCGGCATCAAAGACACCCTCAAGACCACCTGTACCGGGGTCGAGATGTTCCGCAAACTGCTGGACCACGGTGAAGCAGGCGACAACGTCGGTGTACTCCTGCGCGGCACCAAGCGCGAAGAAGTAGAGCGAGGCCAGGTATTATGTAAGCCCGGCTCAATCAAACCGCACACCAAGTTTGAAGCAGAAGTCTATATTTTGAACAAAGAAGAAGGTGGACGTCATACACCCTTCTTTCAGGGATATCGCCCGCAGTTTTACTTCCGTACCACGGACGTCACCGGCGCATGTGATCTTCCTGAAGGGATTGAAATGGTCATGCCGGGAGACAACGTCGCGATGACCGTGACCTTGATCGCCCCGATCGCGATGGAAGAAGGATTGCGATTTGCGATACGCGAAGGTGGCCGTACGGTGGGCGCCGGCGTCGTTTCTAAAGTTATTGAGTGATCAATAAAGAAAAATAGTATACGAGTATAAAGATTGTAGTTTATTCGCAAGCATAGGTATCGTAAGATGCCTGTGCTTTGTTTTACTTGCAGGTTTTGCTCGTTGAAGAAGTAATAGGCCAGTAGCTCAATTGGCAGAGCGGCGGTCTCCAAAACCGCAGGTTGGGGGTTCGATTCCCTCCTGGCCTGCCACTATAAAAGTTGGCAGGTCTAATTTATTTAGACATTTAAGAGGCTTAGGCGAAAATACAGTGGATAAGTTAAAGTTTCTGTTGGCTATTCTGGTGCTGGGAAGCGCGATTGGCGGCTTTTATTACTTCGGTGAAGAGTCAATGCTTTATCGTGTAATTGGTATCCTGGCTGCCGTCGGCATTGCGACTGCGATCATGATGCAGACTGCGGTGGGGCAGCAAGCCTGGGGTTTTCTGGGGGATGCACGCACCGAAGCGCGTAAAGTGGTGTGGCCAACCCGTAAGGAAACAGGGCAGACAACATTGATGGTATTGGCGATGGCCATCCTTATTGCCATTTTACTTTGGCTATTTGATTCATTTTTAGCGTGGGCTGTCAGTTATCTGACCGGCGCAGGAGGCTAGTTAGCACATGGCGATGCGGTGGTACGTTGTGCATGTCTTTTCAGGTTTTGAGCAGCAGGCTGTTCGTTCATTGAGAGACCGTATTGTCTTCAGTGAGATGGACGATAAGTTTGGCGAAATTCTCGTACCCACTGAAGAAGTGATCGAGATGCGCGGTGGTCAGAAGCGTAAGAGTGACCGTAAGTTTTTTCCTGGTTACGTCCTAGTACAAATGGAACTGGACGATGAAACCTGGCATTTAGTCAAAGATGTGCCGAAAGTGATGGGCTTTATTGGTGGTACCAGTGATCGTCCAGCACCGATTTCTGATAAAGAAGCGCAGCGCATTATCGATCGCATTCAGGAAGGTGTTGAGAAACCTCGTCCTAAGGTACTGTTTGAGCCGGGTGAAGTGGTACGTGTGACGGATGGCCCGTTTGCAGATTTCAATGGGGTCGTCGAAGAGGTCAACTATGAAAAGAGTCGCGTTCGTGTGGCGGTGTTGATCTTTGGGCGTTCTACGCCAGTTGAACTCGAGTTTGGCGAGGTCGAGAAGAGTTGATTTTTGGCCAGCCTCGCGGCTGGCTTTTATTGTAAACCAATGGGGAGCCGTGAGGCGTTTGCACCCGGGAGTAAAACATAATGGCAAAGAAGATAGAGGCTTATATTAAGCTGCAGGTGCCCGCAGGGCAGGCAAATCCAAGTCCGCCGGTTGGTCCAGCGTTGGGTCAACATGGTGTCAACATCATGGAATTCTGTAAGGCGTTTAACGCAAAGACACAAAAGATGGAGCAGGGGCTTCCAACGCCTGTTGTCATTTCGGTCTATTCTGACCGCAGTTTTACCTTTATTACCAAAACACCACCTGCTGCGATTTTGCTGAAAAAGGCTGCCGGCATCAAGAGTGGTAGTGGTACCCCTAATACCAAAAAAGTTGGCAAGGTTTCTCGCGCACAGCTGGAAGAGATCGCCACAACAAAAATGCCAGACCTGACAGCCGCCGATATGGATGCTGCCGTGCGTACGCTTGCGGGAACCGCACGTAGCATGGGTCTTGATACGGAGGGCGTGTAAGATGGCTAAACTGACAAAACGTACACGTGCAATTCGTGAAAAAGTAGAGCCAGGTAAGCCTTACGCCTTCGATGAGGCGGTTGCGATTCTGAAAGAGCTCTCTACCGTAAAATTTAAAGAGTCTGTGGATGTCAGCATCAATCTTGGTGTGGACGCACGTAAATCTGATCAGGTTGTGCGTAGCGCGACTGTACTGCCTAACGGCACAGGAAAGACAGTGCGTGTTGCCGTATTTGCACAGGGCGCAAACGCTGAAGCAGCACAGGCAGCGGGTGCCGATATTGTTGGTTTTGATGATCTGGCTGCATCCATCAAAGAAGGCAACATGGACTTTGATGTTGTGATTGCGAGCCCGGATGCGATGCGCGTTGTGGGCCAGCTGGGACAGATACTGGGGCCGCGTGGCCTGATGCCAAATCCTAAGGTGGGTACTGTGACACCTGATGTGGCGACCGCGGTTAAGAACGCCAAGGCCGGACAGGTGCGTTACCGTACTGATAAGGCGGGGATCATTCACTGCACCATCGGTAAAGTGGACTTTGATGCGGACGCACTGAAGGGTAATCTTCAGGCGCTACTGGCTGACCTGGTGAAAGCCAAGCCAAGCTCCGCGAAAGGCATCTATTTGAGGAAAATCTCTGTCTCGAGCACGATGGGACCGGGCATACTCCTCGATCAGTCGACGGTTGCTGTTACTGTATAGAGATTTTGCGCGTTAGCGCAAAAAAGAACTTTGGGCCCTGCCAGGCATTGTCTGGCAGACGTTGAAGACCGTTGGTGAGGGGTGCTAGTATTTTTAGCGACCTTCTTAATGTAAGAGTTATCACTGGCTTTTTACCAACGCAGACGGTGGTTCCGTAACAGGATTTTCCTGATCACGGTCACCGTTTTAAGTGGGGTGCGTTATAGCGCTCTATGTGATCCATAAACATTGAATAAACAATGTTTATAACTCAGGAGGTAGACGATTGTTAACATTTGCTGAAAAACAAGCGATCGTTGCTGAAGTGGCCATCACTGCTAAGGATGCTCACTCTGCTGTAGCCGCGGAATACCGTGGAATATCAGTGGGTGACATGACAGCATTGCGAGTTAAGGCACGAGAATCTGGTGTTTCGTTGCGCGTGATTAAAAACACGTTGGCGAAGCGCGCGGTAGAAAATACCGAATTCGAGTGCATTAAAGACTTGCTGGTAGGTCCACTGGTTCTGGCATTTTCGAATGACGAGCCATCTGCAGCCGCACGCGTCATCAATGATTTTTCCAAGGAAAATAGCAAGCTTGTAGTCAAGGCTGTTGCGCTCCGTGGAAAATTACTTGACCCGTCGGATCTGAAGAAGCTTGCGACGATGCCAACGAAGGATGAGGCGATTTCAATGTTGATGTCGGTGATGAAAGCACCGATTGAGAAATTGGTACGTACTCTGGCTGAGCCTAACAATAAGTTGGCTCGCACTTTGGCGGCAGTCCGCGACCAGAAAGACGCAGCGTAATCATAATCATAGTTAGTTTAATATTTAATTTTTAGGAGTAGATTTTCATGGCAGTTTCATCAGAAGAGATTTTAGATGCGATTTCTAACATGACAGTAGTTGAGGTTGTAGACCTTATCTCTGCAATGGAAGAAAAATTTGGCGTTTCAGCAGCCGCAGCGGTTGCAGTAGCAGCACCTGCAGGCGGTGATGCTGGTGGTGCAGCCGCCGCAGAGCAGACAGAGTTTGATGTTGTAATGACAAGCTTTGGTGCTAACAAGGTTGCTGTCATCAAGGTTGTTCGTGCAATCACCGGCCTTGGCCTGAAAGAAGCCAAGACACTGGTTGAAGGTGCACCATCACCTGTTAAAGAAGGCGCGAGCAAAGAAGAAGCTGAAGATGTTAAGAAGCAGCTGGAGGAAGCTGGCGCTGCAGTCGAGATTAAATAAATCTGACGCGACGCCTGGTTTGCCTAACCGCAAACCAAAAAATGAAGTGGGCTTGCAGCCATGGGTTGCGGGCCTGCTTCTGCTTATTTGTTTTTGTCGTTTTAATGACGGCAATTTGTACCAAGATGACCTGTGATTCCACCTTCGCAGGTTCTGATTTCAACTAAAAGTTGAGGATCTCAAATGGCATACTCATTTACTGAGAAAAAATGTATTCGTAAGGACTTCGGCAAGAGTCCGAGCATTCTTGAAGTCCCCTATTTACTGGCGACCCAGATCGAATCCTATCAGTCCTTTTTACAGGCTGGCGCTGCTAGCCCTGAAGAACGGCCTGACCTGGGACTTCAGGCAGCATTTAAATCAGTGTTTCCGATTGCGAGCTATTCCGGCAATGCCGCATTGGAGTATGTCAGTTATCAGCTGGGTACCCCTGTTTTCGATGTTAAAGAGTGTCAGATGCGCGGCGTGACTTATTCCGCCCCACTGCGCGTCAAGGTCCGTCTTGTTATTTATGATAAAGATGCACCGGCGAGCCGCAAGGTCGTTAAAGACATCAAGGAGCAGGAAGTCTATATGGGTGAAATCCCATTGATGACCAACAACGGTACGTTCGTGATCAACGGTACTGAGCGTGTGGTTGTATCGCAGCTCCATCGTTCACCCGGTGTGTTTTTTGATCATGATAAAGGTAAGACTCACTCGTCAGGCAAGTTGCTTTTCTCTGCGCGCGTGATTCCCTATCGTGGTTCATGGCTCGATTATGAATTTGATCCGATGGATTGTATCTTTGTGCGTATCGATCGTCGCCGTAAACTGCCGGTCACTGTATTGCTACACTGCCTCGGCTACACCAATGAACAGATCCTCGAGATGTTCTTCGAGACAGATCGCTTTGAGTTTACTAAAGATGGCATCAAGCTTGAGCTTGTTGCTGAGCGCTTGCGTGGCGAGACACTCTCGTTCGATTTGAAAGCGAAGAGCAAGGTTATCGTTGAGGCGGGGCGTCGTATCACCGCACGTCATATCCGTGATATGGAAAAAGCGGGACTCAAGAGCATTGTTGTTCCTGATGAGTACCTGATTGGCAAAACCATCTCTAACGATATTTTTGATCAGGAGACTGGTGAGATTGTTGCGGATGCCAATAGTGAAATCACAGAAGAGCTGCTGGAAAAACTGGTAGCCATTGAACTGAGTGAACTGACCACGCTTTATACGAATGACCTGGGGCAGGGGCCTTTCATCTCCGATACGCTACGCCTTGATCACACCCGCACCCAGCTCGAAGCGCAGGTTGAGATCTATCGCATGATGCGCCCAGGTGAGCCACCAACAAAAGAGTCTGCTGAAGCGCTGTTTCAGAATCTGTTCTTTAACCCTGATCGCTATGATCTTTCCGCAGTAGGGCGGATGAAGTTCAACCGTCGTGTTGGACGCACTGAAATTGTTGGCGACAGCGTGCTCTCTAATGACGATATTGTTGATGCACTGAAAGTGTTGATTGATATTAAAAATGGTCGTGGCACCGTGGATGATATTGATCATCTCGGTAATCGTCGGATTCGTTGTGTGGGTGAGATGGTTGAAAACCAGTTTCGCGTCGGGCTGGTACGTGTTGAGCGTGCCGTGCGTGAGCGTCTTGCACTGGCAGAATCGGAAGGGCTGATGCCGCAGGAGATGATTAACGCCAAGCCGGTAACTGCCGTGATCAAAGAATTTTTTGGTTCCAGTCAGTTGTCGCAGTTTATGGATCAAAATAACCCGCTGTCAGAAGTGACACACAAACGTCGTGTCTCTGCACTGGGGCCGGGCGGTTTGACCCGTGAACGTGCCGGTTTTGAAGTACGTGACGTACATCCAACGCATTATGGTCGTGTCTGTCCGATCGAAACGCCTGAAGGGCCAAACATTGGCCTGATTAACTCACTCGCGGTTTATGCCCGTACTAATGAGTACGGTTTTCTTGAGACCCCTTATCGTAAAGTGGAAAACGGCAAGGTGACCGATGAAATTCAATACCTCTCGGCGATTGAAGAGGGGCGATATGTGATTGCACAGGCGAATACCACGCTTGATAAAAAGGGTGTGCTCACAGATGAGCTGATTTCATGTCGTCATGAAAATGAATTTACATTGTCTGGGCCAGACGGGGTTGAGTTTATGGATGTTTCACCGAAGCAGATTGTTTCGGTCGCGGCATCACTGATTCCATTCCTTGAGCATGATGATGCTAACCGCGCATTGATGGGTTCCAATATGCAACGTCAGGCAGTGCCCGCACTGCGCGCCGATAAGCCATTAGTGGGTACCGGTATGGAACGTGCTGTTGCCGTTGACTCCGGTGTTGCCGTCGTGGCGACCCGTGGCGGTGTGGTGGATCTGGTCGATGCCGGTCGTATTGTGGTACGAGTTCACGACAGCGAGACGGCCAGTGGTGAGCCGGGTGTCGATATCTATAACCTGATCAAATACACCCGTTCTAATCAGAATACCTGTATCAATCAAAAACCTTTGGTGAGTCCGGGTGATGTGATTGCACGTGGCGACATACTGGCTGATGGTTCATCCACTGAAATGGGTGAGCTGGCGCTGGGTCAGAATATGCTAGTGGCATTTATGCCCTGGAATGGCTACAACTTTGAGGATTCGATTCTGATCTCTGAGCGTGTGGTTGAAGAAGACCGCTACACCTCGATTCATATCGAAGAGCAGACCTGTGTGGCGCGTGATACCAAACTGGGATCTGAAGAGATTACCTGTGATATTCCGAATGTCGGTGAAGGCGCGCTCTCTCGACTGGATGAGTCTGGTATTGTGCATATCGGTGCTGAGGTTGGCCCGGGCGATATCCTCGTTGGTAAAGTGACACCAAAGGGTGAAACTCAGCTGACGCCGGAAGAAAAACTGCTACGTGCCATTTTTGGTGAGAAGGCATCGGACGTCAAAGATACCTCTTCACGAGTCCCCACCGGCATGAATGGTACCGTGATTGATGTGCGCGTGTTTACCCGTGACGGTGTTGAAAAAGACACCCGTGCACTGGAGATCGAAAAGGCTGAGCTGAACAAGGTCAGAAAGGATCTTCATGATGAGCGCCGCATTATGGAAGGCGATATCATTCTCCGTGTCGAGAAGATTCTGCTCGGTAAAGTAGCCGATGGTGGGCCGGAAGGGCTAGCCGCTGGCGCTAAAATTACCAAGAGCTATCTGGCGGCACTGCCACAGGATGAGTGGTTTGCAATACGTTTGCAAAATGAAGCGGCAAACAAACAGCTTGAGCAGTTGCACGATCAGTTCAAGTTACTGAAGAAAGAATTTGAAGCGAAGTTTGAAGAGAAACGCGCGAAGCTTACCGCAGGTGATGATCTGGCACCAGGTGTGCTGAAGATGGTGAAGGTCTATCTTGCAGTTAAACGTCGTTTACAGCCAGGTGACAAAATGGCGGGCCGTCACGGTAATAAAGGTGTGATTTCAATGATCGTGCCGGCTGAAGATATGCCTTACACGGAAGATGGTACGCCGGTTGATGTGGTACTAAACCCACTGGGTGTACCGTCTCGAATGAATGTGGGGCAGATTCTTGAAACGCATCTTGGTTGGGCCGCGAAGGGTGTTGGTCATCGTATTGCCGAGATGTTGGACGCTAAGAAAGAAGCGACCGAAGTGCGAGGTTTTCTCGATAAAATCTATAACAGAAGTGGTAAGAAAGAAGATATTAGCTCATTGACCGATGATGAAGTGCTCAAGCTCGCTCACAACATGCGTAAAGGTGTGCCGATGGCGACACCTGTGTTTGATGGTGCTGCCGAGTCTGAAATTAAAGAGATGCTTGAACTAGCAGGCCTGCCAGCATCGGGTCAAACAACCCTTTATGATGGTCGTACCGGTGATGCCTTTGATCGCCCAGTGACCGTTGGCTACATGTACATGCTGAAACTTAACCATCTGGTTGACGACAAGATGCATGCACGTTCCACTGGCCCTTACAGTCTGGTTACTCAGCAACCACTGGGTGGTAAGGCGCAGTTTGGTGGTCAGCGCTTTGGTGAAATGGAAGTGTGGGCGCTTGAGGCCTATGGTGCCGCCTATACATTGCAGGAGATGTTGACGGTGAAATCGGATGATGTCGCGGGTCGTACCAAGATGTATAAGAGCATTGTTGATGGCGACCATACCATTGACGCCGGGATGCCTGAGTCTTTCAATGTATTGACGAAAGAGATCAGGGCGCTCTGTCTGGATATCGAACTAGATTGATGGCGGATCTAGATTTGAATCCGAATGTTGCAGCAGTAAATATGAATAAATTTGAGCAGGAGACAGCGCAGTGAAAGACTTACTTAACTTGTTGAAGCAGCAAGGGCAGGTCGAAGAGTTTGATGCAATTCGCATTGGACTGGCGTCCCCGGAAAAGATACGTTCGTGGTCTTTTGGTGAGGTCAAAAAACCAGAGACGATTAACTACAGAACCTTCAAGCCTGAGCGTGATGGCCTTTTCTGCGCCAAGATTTTTGGCCCAGTGAAGGATTTTGAATGTCTGTGTGGAAAATACAAACGCCTTAAACATCGTGGCGTGATCTGTGAGAAGTGTGGCGTTGAAGTCACGGTGACTAAAGTGCGGCGTGAGCGCATGGGCCATATTGAACTGGCAAGCCCGGTTGCACACATCTGGTTTTTGAAATCACTCCCCTCTCGTATGGGGCTGTTGCTCGATATGACCCTGCGCGATATCGAACGTGTACTCTATTTTGAGGCGTTTGTCGTCATCGATCCAGGCATGACCGAGCTGGAGCGTGGCCAATTGCTGACGGATGAAACCTATCTTGATGCGATTGAAGAGCACGGCGATGAGTTTGATGCGCGTATGGGCGCAGAAGCTGTCTACGAATTGTTAAAGTCTATCGATGTGCCCGCTGAAGTCGCGACACTGCGCGAAGAGATTGCTGAAGCCGGTTCTGAAACTAAGATCAAAAAGCTGAGCAAGCGTCTGAAGTTGATGGAAGCACTGATGGGTTCAGGGAATAAGCCAGAGTGGATGGTGATGACGGTGCTGCCTGTATTGCCTCCGGAATTGCGCCCATTAGTGCCGCTGGATGGCGGCCGCTTTGCGACCTCCGATCTGAATGACCTCTATCGTCGTGTGATCAACCGTAATAATCGTCTGAAACGACTGCTGGACCTGAGCGCACCTGATATTATTGTACGTAATGAAAAACGGATGTTGCAGGAATCTGTCGATGCGCTGCTGGATAACGGCCGTCGTGGTAAAGCGATTACCGGCACCAGTAAACGTCCGCTGAAATCACTTGCCGATATGATTAAAGGTAAGCAGGGTCGTTTTCGTCAAAATCTACTCGGTAAACGTGTCGATTATTCGGGCCGTTCTGTAATCGTCGTTGGACCCACGCTAAAACTGCATCAGTGTGGTTTGCCTAAGAAGATGGCGCTTGAGCTATTCAAACCTTTTATCTTTGGCAAGGTTGAGCGTCGTGGACTAGCAACAACGATTAAAGCGGCAAAGAAACTGGTTGAACGTGAAGGGCCAGAGATCTGGGATATTCTTGAAGAGGTCATTCGTGAACACCCAGTGATGCTAAACCGTGCGCCAACGCTTCATCGCCTGGGTATTCAAGCGTTTGAGCCTGTGCTGATTGAAGGCAAGGCGATTCAGTTGCATCCATTGGTTTGTACCGCATTCAACGCTGACTTTGATGGTGATCAGATGGCGGTGCATGTGCCGCTGTCGATTGAAGCGCAGCTTGAAGCGCGCTCGTTGATGATGTCGACCAACAACATTTTATCACCAGCGAATGGTGAGCCAATCATCGTACCCTCACAGGATGTTGTATTGGGGCTTTACTGCATGACGCGTGAGAAAATTAATGCGCGCGGTGAGGGGATGATGTTTAGCGACATCCTTGAAGTACATCGTGCCTATGAAAACAAACAGGTTGAGTTGAGTGCCAAAATTTCCGTGCGCATTCGCGAAGTGCTGTTTGATGAGAATGGAGAGAAGCAGGAGACATTCACGCGTCGTGAGACCACTGCTGGACGCGCACTACTGTCAGAAATTCTCCCTGATGGCATGGCGTTTGAGCTAGTGAATCAGGACATGAACAAAAAGGCGATCTCGGGTCTGATTAATATCTGTTACCGAAATGTGGGGCTGAAAGAGACTGTCATTTTTGCTGATCAGTTGATGTATACCGGTTTCAAGCATGCGATGTTGTCAGGTGTATCCGTCGGTGTGAACGATATGGTGATTCCCGATAGCAAAGAGTCGATCATCGCAGCCGCTGAAAATGAAGTGAAAGATATTCAGAGCCAGTACGCCTCCGGTCTGGTGACCAATGGCGAACGCTACAACAAGGTTGTTGATATCTGGTCGCACACCAATGATCAGGTAGCGAAGGCGATGATGGATAAGCTCGGTACTGAAGATGTGGTTACTGCTAAAGGCGAAACGGTTAAGCAGCCTTCATTTAACTCGATCTACATCATGGCCGATTCCGGTGCGCGTGGTAGTGCTGCTCAGATTCGTCAGTTGGCGGGAATGCGTGGCCTGATGGCCAAGCCGGATGGTTCGATTATTGAAACACCGATTACGGCTAACTTCCGTGAAGGCTTGAACGTACTGCAGTACTTTATCTCAACCCATGGTGCGCGTAAGGGACTTGCCGATACTGCGCTGAAAACGGCTAACTCAGGGTATCTAACCCGCCGTCTGGTAGATGTGGCGCAGGATATGGTCATTACTGAAGAGGATTGTGGTACCACTAACGGTCTGCTAATGACGCCGCTGATTGAGGGTGGTGATGTGGTCGAGCCACTGCGCGAACGAATTCTGGGGCGTATTACGGCGAGTGATGTGACGTCGGCGGATGGTGCTGAGGTCTATGTAGCTGCGGGCACCCTGCTGGATGAAGCGGGCGTTGATCGACTTGAAGAGCTGGGTGTGGATCAGGTTAAGGTGCGCTCAGCGATCACCTGTGATAACCGCTACGGTATTTGCGCCTCGTGTTATGGGCGTGATCTTGCACGCGGTCACAAGGTTAATATCGGTGAGGCAACGGGTGTTATTGCTGCGCAGTCGATTGGTGAGCCGGGCACGCAGTTAACCATGCGTACGTTCCATATTGGTGGCGCAGCCTCGCGTGCGGTTACCGTGAATAGTGTGCAGATTAAGTCTAAAGGTAAAGTGCGTCTGCATAACATCAAGCTGGTGCAGAATACTGCAGGTATCAATGTGGCGGTTTCACGTTCAGGCGAGTTGGTTATCATCGATGATACCGCGCGTGAGCGTGAGCGTTACAAGGTGCCCTATGGCGCGCTGATCTCCGTGAATGATGGTGATGCCGTTGAAGCGGGACAAACACTGGCAAACTGGGATCCTCATACACACCCGATCGTAACCGAGGTAGCCGGTCGCCTGAAGTTTGGTGACTTTATCGACGGCATTACCGTGCAGAGTGAGACGGATGATGTGACGGGTCTTTCCAGCATGGTGGTGACCGATCCGAAGGCGCGTGGTTCCAATGCCAAGGATTTACGCCCAATGGTGAAAATTACTGATGCAGAGGGTGGTGAGATCTTCTTTGGTGGTACCGATATTCCAGCGGTCTACTTCCTGCCAGCGGGTGCGATTATCAATATGGCTGATAATTCAGACGTAAATGTGGGTGATGTGATCGCCCGTATTCCGCAGGAGTCATCGAAAACGCGTGATATTACCGGTGGTCTGCCGCGTGTTGCCGATCTGTTTGAGGCACGTAAGCCGAAGGATCCCGCGATTCTGGCAGAAATCAGCGGTACGATTGGCTTTGGTAAGGAGACCAAGGGTAAGCAGCGCCTGGTGATCGTCGGGCAGGATGGCGAGCGTTATGAGACCTTGATTCCGAAGTGGCGTCACATCACCGTGTTTGAGGGTGAGCATGTCGCGAAGGGTGAAATGGTGGCCGATGGTGCCCCTGCGCCGCATGATATCCTGCGATTATTAGGGATCGAAACGTTGGCGAATTATATTGTCAACGAAGTGCAGGACGTCTACCGATTACAGGGTGTGAAGATTAATGATAAGCACATTGAAGTGATTGTGCGCCAGATGTTACGTAAGGTTGAGATTGTCGAACCCGGTGATGGCGGTTTTATTAAGGGTGAGCAGGTCGAGCGTGCGCGTTTACTCGAAGAGAACGATGCGCTCATTTCAGCCGGTAAAACACCAGGGACCTACATCAATATCCTTCTCGGCATCACCAAGGCCTCGCTGGCGACGGAGTCATTTGTCTCTGCGGCATCCTTCCAGGAGACGACACGCGTGCTTACAGAGGCAGCTGTGTGTGGTAAGCGTGATGAGTTAAGAGGGCTTAAGGAGAATGTCATCGTGGGCCGTCTGATTCCGGCAGGTACCGGCATGGCGTATCACAATGAGCGTCGCCGTAAGGACGAGGAGAGGCTACAGAAGCAGGTGGCTGACAAAGGGCCAACGAGCAGTGAGGTGGAAGAAGCGTTGCGACAGGCGTTAACGGAGTCTTAGCATCGCTTAGGTGGGTCTGTATGTAGGAGTGTAATATGTATACTTTCTATATTCGGCGATATCACAGGTAAAATCCTTGATAAGTGGCGGTCATGCCTTTATTGACCGCCATTTTCTTGCAAGTTAGCCCGGGATTTATGATGGGTTTTATGGGCGGATTTAATGTTCAGTATTTTTTATGTCGTTAATCCGTAATTTAATTGCATCCCAAGCTTGACAGTTGGGTGTAATATCCATAAAATTTCGCGGCTTCGCAGGGAGATAAGTTTCTCTCTGCTAAAACAAATTTTAATGTTAAGTGCTCGATTCATACAGGGTTGGTCAATAAGAAATAGACCCTAAGTGATTGGGCATTTAAGTTTTTTGGGTGGAGACAGGTAAGGCATGGCAACAACGAATCAATTGGTACGTAAACCACGCAGTCGCAAAAAAGCGAAGAGTACTGTGCCGGCGCTGGAAGGTTGCCCGCAGAAACGTGGTGTCTGCACCCGTGTTTATACCACTACGCCAAAAAAACCAAACTCTGCGTTGAGAAAGGTGGCACGTGTTCGTTTAACCAACAGCATGGAAGTCTCCACCTACATTGGTGGTGAAGGACATAACCTTCAGGAGCATTCAGTCGTTTTGATTCGCGGTGGTCGTGTCAAAGATCTACCAGGTGTGCGTTACCATACCGTTCGCGGTAGTCTGGATACGTCAGGTGTTGATGGGCGTCGCCAGGGGCGTTCAAAATACGGCGCCAAGCGTCCAAAATCTTAAACCTAATTATTTATACGAGACTGTAAGCAATGCCTAGAAGAAGAGTTGTCGCCAAAAGAGAGATCCTTCCTGATCCTAAGTACGGGAATGTGACGCTGGCCAAGTTTGTCAATATTTTGATGGAAAGCGGTAAGAAGTCCGTTGCGGAAAAGATTGTTTATGGTGCGCTAGGCCAGATTACGGAAAAAGGTCATGCAGAGCCCGTTGAGTCTTTTAATAAAGCGCTTGAAAACATACGTCCTTTGGTAGAGGTTAAGTCACGCCGTGTTGGTGGTGCAACCTATCAGGTGCCGATTGAAGTGCGCGCAAATCGCAGTGTAACGCTGGCAATGCGCTGGTTGGTAGATGCGGCTCGTAGCCGTGGTGAGAAGTCCATGGGCTTGCGCCTTGCGGGTGAAATCATGGATGCATGTGAAAGCCGTGGAAGTGCGGTTAAAAAACGTGAAGATGTCCACCGTATGGCAGAGGCAAACAAGGCATTTTCACACTATCGTTGGTAGCCCCTGAATTTTAAGGGTGCATTGGTTGTGGCAAGAAAAACCCCGATAGAGCGTTATCGTAATATAGGTATCATGGCCCATATTGATGCGGGCAAGACCACGACGACAGAACGAATTTTATATTACACAGGCATCTCTCATAAGATTGGAGAGGTGCATGATGGTACGGCCACCATGGACTGGATGGCACAGGAGCAGGAGCGAGGGATAACCATTACCTCTGCGGCGACCACCTGCTTTTGGGAGGGTATGGCAAAGCAGTTTCCTCAGCACCGTATCAACATTATTGATACACCTGGGCATGTGGATTTTACCATCGAGGTCGAGCGTTCATTACGCGTCCTTGATGCAGCCTGCGCAGTGTTTTGTGCGGTCGGTGGTGTTGAACCGCAGTCTGAGACTGTGTGGCGGCAAGCGAATAAGTATGCAGTACCGAGACTTGCATTTGTAAATAAGATGGACCGCGCAGGGGCTGATTTTCTGCGCGTAGTAGCGCAGCTGAAAGAGCGTCTGGGGGCTAACCCTATACCGCTACAGCTACCCGTTGGCGCAGAAGATACCTTTGAAGGGGTTGTTAACCTCATCAGTATGAAGGCGATCTACTGGGACGATAGCTCAATGGGGATGTCGTTCGAAGAACGCGATATTCCACCAGCGCTGCAGGCTGACTGTGAAGCGTGGCGTGAAAAGCTCGTCGAAGCGGCGGCTGAAGCCAACGAGGAATTGATGGATAAGTACCTGGAGCATGGAGTGCTCTCGGTGGAAGAGATAAAACAGGGATTACGCAGTCGCACAATTAGTAATGAGATTGTGTTAGTGATGTGCGGATCGGCCTTTAAAAATAAAGGCGTACAGGCAATGCTCGATGCGGTGATTGAATATTTACCATCACCAACCGAAGTACCTGCGATCAGAGGGATACTGGATGATGCCGCAGCGACTGAAGTGGAGCGTCAACCATTAGATAGTGAGCCATTTGCGGCGTTGGCCTTTAAAATCGCAAATGACTCGTTTGTCGGGACACTGGCATTTTTTAGAGTTTATTCTGGCATGATTCGCACGGGTGACAGTGTTTACAACCCGGTGAAAGGGAAAAAAGAGCGCATTGGGCGCATCGTACAGATGCATGCCAATAGCCGCGAAGAAGTTAAAGAGGTATGTGCGGGTGATATCGCCGCAGCCATTGGGCTGAAAGATGTCACCACTGGGGATACGTTGTGCGCGATTGACAACATTATTACCCTGGAACGTATGGAGTTTCCTGAGCCGGTGATTTCGGTGGCAGTTGAGCCGAGGACCACAGCGGATCAGGAGAAGATGGGGGTTGCGCTTGCTAAGCTCGCCGCTGAAGACCCCTCTTTTAAGGTCCATACGGATGAAGAGACAGGACAGATCATTATCTCAGGGATGGGCGAACTCCATCTTGAGATTATTGTAGATCGGTTAAAGCGGGAATTTAGTGTCGAGGCCAATGTTGGCGCTCCACAGGTCGCTTACCGTGAAGCGATTCGCAAGACGGTTGAGCAGGAAGGTAAGTTTATTCGTCAATCGGGTGGGCGAGGCCAATATGGCCACGTCTGGTTGCGAATTGAGCCACTGGAAACCGGTGGCGGCTACGAGTTTGTAGACGGTATTGTGGGCGGTGTCGTGCCAAAAGAGTACATCTCTGCGGTGGATAAAGGTATCCAGGAGCAGATGCAGAGTGGCGTACTGGCAGGCTACCCGATGGTAGATGTAAAGGTGACACTTTTTGATGGTTCATATCACGATGTGGACTCAAATGAAGTGGCTTTTAAGATTGCAGGCTCGATGGGCTTTAGAGAAGGGGCGCTAAATGCGAGTCCGATGCTCCTGGAGCCGATCATGCGGGTCGAGGTGGTGACACCGGAAGATTACATGGGCGACGTGATGGGAGACCTCAATCGTCGCCGTGGCCTCGTGCAGGGGATGGAAGATGTCCCGGCCGGCAAGATTATTAAGGCGGAAGTACCGCTGGCAGCGATGTTTGGTTATGCCACGGATTTGCGCTCAGCGACGCAGGGGCGAGCAACCTATACGATGGTGTTTTCCAAGTATAGCGAGGCGTCTGGCAGTATAGTAGATGGTTTGGTTAAACAGGCATCGTAGGTTTTAGTGTTAACGACTTTATAGAAAGAGGTATAAAGCAGTGTCCAAGGAAAAATTTGAACGAACGAAGCCACATGTGAATGTGGGCACGATTGGTCACGTCGACCATGGTAAGACGACACTGACAGCGGCGCTGACAGTGACGCAGGCAAAGAAATTTGGTGGTGACTCAAAAGGTTACGATCAGATCGACAGTGCAC
>CALZIG010000048.1 GCA_945787585.1 uncultured Gammaproteobacteria bacterium
CGGCCGCGAGGATACGACCCCAGTTGGGGTCGCTGGCAAAAAAGGCGGTCTTGACCAGCGGTGAATGAGCCACGGTATAGGCTACCTGGCGACAGTCGGCCTCGCTCTCACCCCCTTCAACATCAATCGTGATAAATTTGGTAGCGCCCTCACCGTCACGAATGATCGCCTGCGCCAACTCAATACAGACATCGGTGATCGCCTGACATAGCTGCACATAAGCATCACTCAGCTCATCATCGATAGCAGCTTCCATTGCCTTTCCAGTCGCGATCAAAATACAGGCGTCATTGGTCGAGGTATCCCCATCCACCGAGATACAATTAAAGGAGCGATCAGTGGCGTGCTGCAGGCATTGCTGTAGCAGCTCTGGTGCAACATTGGCATCTGTCGCGACATAACTCAGCATCGTCGCCATGTTGGGGCAGATCATCCCTGAGCCTTTCGCAATGCCAGTGATAGTAACCTGCTCGTCCCCAATCATAAGCTGGCGTGAGACCCCCTTGGGGCACGTGTCCGTGGTCATAATGCCGCGCGCAGCATCAGCCCAGTGGTTAGCGTCGAAGTCCGCCACCAGCGCTCCCATGGCGGCCTCCAGTTTCGTCATCGGCATCGACTCACCGATTACGCCGGTTGAAAACGGCAGCACCTCATTCGCGGCGCAACCTGCAACCTCTGCCAGCAGCGCACAGCTCTTCAAGGCATCCTGATGACCTTGTTCACCCGTACCCGCATTGGCATTGCCCGAATTAATCAACAATAGGCGTGGCGCTGTTGTACGGATATGCGCTTTCGCCACTACCACAGGGGCGGCGCAAAAGGCGTTGCGGGTAAAGACCGCGGCACACTGGGCACCAGGCGCCAACTCAAAGGCGACCAGGTCTGTGCGCCCGGGATACTTAATCCCAGCAGCAGCGGTGGCAATGCGCACGCCCGCGATAGGATGCATTTCAGGTAATTCTAAAGGTAAGTTGACGGCCATCGCGGAAGTATAGTCGAGGGCCGCAGCTGTTGACCAGCCAGCGGCCCGATGAATTTCACTTTATTCAGTTAGCTCAAAGGACAACAGCAATGATCAGTTAACCTTGCCGTGGCACTGTTTGTATTTTTTACCGGAGCCACATGGGCACGGCTCATTGCGCCCCACCTTACGCCCCTCACGTACAAACGGTTCAACAGCCTCGGCGCTTTCGGGCTGCGCCAAGCCTGATTCATCAGCCCCACCAGCCAACGCGGCCGCCTCGGCATGCTGAAACTGCATCTGCGGTGTCTGATTACGACGCTGCGCTTCAATGGCTTCCACATCTTCTTCTGCACGTATCTGCACACGTGACAGAATCTTAATCACATCATGCTTGATACGATCCAGCAACTGAGTAAACATCTCAAACGATTCACGCTTGTATTCCTGCTTAGGGTTCTTCTGTGCATAACCGCGCAGGCCAATACTCTGTCGCAGATAATCCATCGCGGCCAGGTGCTCTTTCCACAGTCCATCCAGTACCTGCAGCATGGCTGCCTTTTCAAAATGACGAATCACCTCTGCGCCAACCTGCGCCTCTTTCTCAGCATAGGCCTGCTCAACCTCATCGAGCACGCGTTGTCGCAGCGTCTCTTCGTGAAGCCCTTCATCTTGCTCCAGCCATTTCGCAAGGGGTAGCTGCATCGCAAAGTCATTTGCCAATGCCTCTTCAAGCCCCGGCACATCCCACTGCTCTTCAAGACTCTGTGGTGGGATATACATGTCGATCACTTCATGCACGACATCATTTCGAATCTCATTAATGGTGTCAGAGATATCGTCTGATTCCATCAACTCATTGCGCTGGTCGTAGATAACCTTACGTTGATCATTGGCCACATCATCAAATTCCAGCAGCTGCTTACGGATATCAAAGTTATGTCCCTCAACTTTGCGCTGCGCATTTTCAATCGCCTTACTGACCCACGGATGTTCAATCGCCTCTCCGTCTTCCATGCCCAGTTTTTGCATCATGCCGGAAACACGCTCCGAGGCAAAAATACGCATCAAACTATCTTCCAGTGAAAGATAGAAACGACTTGAACCCGGATCACCCTGACGCCCAGAGCGCCCACGCAACTGATTATCAATGCGCCGCGACTCATGACGCTCGGCACTGATGATATATAGTCCGCCACTCTCCAAAACTTGATCGTGACGTTTCTGCCACTCATTTTTGACTCGATTAATCGCCACTTCATCATCACTGCCGAGTGCATCAAGTTCAGCCTCAAGGCTGCCACCCAGCACGATATCGGTACCACGACCAGCCATATTGGTCGCAATCGTGAGTGCGCCGGGACGACCCGCCTGCGCGACGATTTCAGCCTCACGTTCATGCTGCTTGGCATTCAGCACTTCATGTTTAATGTTCGCTTTTGTCAGGGCCTGCGATAACAGCTCTGAAGATTCAATCGAAGCGGTACCCACCAGTACGGGCTGGTTGCGCTGATGACACTCTTTAAGGTCTTCAATGATGGCATTGTATTTTTCATTAATCGTTAAATAGACCAGGTCGCCATGATCTTTGCGCAGCATCGGACGATGCGTGGGTATGACCAGCACCTCCAGCCCGTAGATCTGCTGAAATTCAAATGCCTCGGTATCTGCAGTCCCGGTCATGCCGGATAGCTTTTCATAAATACGGAAATAGTTCTGAAAGGTAATAGAAGCGAGCGTCTGACTTTCCAGTTGAACCTTAACACCCTCTTTTGCCTCAACCGCCTGATGCAGACCGTCGGACCAGCGACGTCCCGGCATGGTGCGGCCGGTAAATTCATCGACAATGACGACTTCGTTGTTTTGCACGATGTAATCAACGTCTTTTTGAAACAAGGCGTGCGCCTTAAGTGCCGCATTGAGATGATGCATCAGGCCGATATTGGCCGCATCATAAAGACTGTCTCCTGCTTGCAGCAGTCCTGCCGTTTCAAGCATCTCTTCAATATGCTGGTGTCCTGCTTCGGTGAAAAAGACCTGCTTGGCTTTTTCATCCACCGAATAATCACCCGGCCCGGCACTGCCCTCAGCGTCTTCCTCTACTTCCTGTCGTTGCAACTTGGGAATGAGCTTGTTGATCTGATGATAGCGCTCAGAGCTATCCTCAGCCGAGCCGGAGATGATCAATGGCGTGCGCGCTTCATCGATTAAAATCGAGTCGACTTCATCCACTATCGCGTAGTTCAGGCCGCACTGCACCTTGTCAGCAAGACTAAATGCCATATTGTCACGCAGATAATCAAAGCCATACTCATTGTTGGTACCGTAAGTGATATCTGCATGATAGGCCGCATGTTTCTCAGCATGGTCTTGCCCTGAAACAGTCACCCCGGTCGTCATACCGAGAAAGGAGTAGAGCTTGCTCATCCACGCGGCATCACGTTTCGCTAGATAGTCATTGACGGTAATGACATGGACACCCTTGCCACTGAGGGCATTGAGATAGGCAGGTAAAGTAGCCACCAGCGTTTTACCTTCACCGGTGCGCATCTCAGAAATTTTGCCCTGATGCAGCACCATGCCACCGATCAACTGCACATCGAAGTGGCGCATGCCAAGCGCTCGCTTGCCCGCCTCTCGTACAGTTGCAAACGCCTCAGGCAGTAAATCATCAAGCGTTTCGCCGGCGCTAAGCCGCTCACGAAACACCTCTGTCTGGTGACGCAGCGCTTCGTCAGAAAGCGGCTCAAGCGTCGCTTCTAATGCATTTATCTTATCCACAATGGCGTTGAGCTTTTTCAGCTCACGATCATTGCGGCTTCCAAATACTTTACTGAAAACCTTATTAAGCATGAATTCCCAAGAGCGACATGAAGAGCGTCGCGTCGATTAGTTTTTATAATGTAATTATCGCTACACTTAGAAATCGCTAGCGATCTCTAGCATCCTTTCTAACGCGAAGCGTTGATATATTTTATCGGATCGACTACCCGTCCGTTTTTTAATACTTCGTAGTGTACGTGTGGCCCGGTTGAACGTCCACTGGACCCCATCAAAGCGATCGGCTGCCCTTTCTCAACCTCATCCCCTGTCTGCACCAGAATCTTACTATTATGTCCATAGCGTGTCACATAACCATTTCCATGATTGATCTCCACCAAATTTCCATAACCATACCGGGAGCCAGCCCAGGTAATAACGCCCGCCGCTGAAGCGATCACATTAGAACCATCTTTTCCTGCTAAATCAACGCCATTATGCATCGCTTTCAACCCGGTGAAAGGGTCAACTCGTACACCATAATAAGATGAAATCCAGCCTTTTGTAATCGGACGACCAGCAGGAAAAACCTCATCTTCGAGCTCACGTCCCATATAAAAGGCTTCCATCACGCGTAACTGCTGTTCGCGATCATCCAGCTGTGCAGCTAATTCATCCAGTGAGGTCAAAAAATCTGGCACGCCTATTTCGGATAATCCCTGTGACTCATTCTCAGGGCCACCTTGCGCTGGCGGTTTGGTAAAATTGAATTCACCTTTTTCGAGACTGGCTTTTTCTGTCAGACGCCGTCCCAGGGCATTCAGCCGGACAGTATGTGCCTGCAAATCACCCAGACGCACGGCGAGTGCGTTCATATTTTCGCGTGCGGTGCGCGTGGTCTCGGCCAGCTCATCGCGGTGACGCATCATCTCTGCCTCCCAGTTATCAGGTAACATCTGGTTATCAGCGTGAGATTTTCCCATCTCATAGCCCATATAGAGTACGCTGCCTGGCAGTACGACCATAAATAAGAGAAAAATAAGCAATAATTTGTCTTTCCCCAGATTGATACAGGAAGACTTTTTAGCTTTTTTTGAAAATAATATGATGTTCATCTATCCTTATCCAACCTCTATTCCTTCCAAACCCCTGAAATCATCAATATGCGCCATCCTAAACCTGTAAAAAAATTGCTCATTGGTGGTAACTCCAGACCATTACAACGTCTGACACAATTTTCAAACCAGCTCCAGGAACTCTCTGCGCTCGTTCAAAGCTGCCTGCCATCCCCTTTACAGGGACAGTGTCAGGCCGTCAATATCCGAAAAAAAACTCTCATTCTACAAACAAATAGCGCATCCTGGGCATCACAGCTACGTTTCTACGTACCGGCAATGCTCTCGACTTTGACGCACCACCAGTGCCACTATTTAAAAGAGATTCATATTCAGATAAAACCTGTATCGGCCCCTGAACCTTCTGGCACCAGACGAAAATTTGAAATTTCCGCCCGATCTGCGACATTAATCACTACTTTGGCCGATTCAACGCGCCACCCTCAACTCAAAGATTCATTACAGAAGCTGGCAGGGCGTAGCAAATCAGACAATTGAGCATCATAAAACCCGGTCGTCGTTAACTGGCAGGCAGTGGCTCTGCAAATGAGATCGGGGCAGGTTCGTCTTCCTGCTCAAAGGTGACCAACTCCCACGCGTCCTTATCGGCCATCAGCGTGCGCAACAGGTGGTTGTTGAGGTCGTGCCCGGATTTATGCCCACTGAAGGCTCCAATCAGGCTGTGGCCCAGCAGGTACAGGTCACCGATGGCATCGAGTACCTTATGTTTCACAAATTCGTCGTCATAACGTAGGCCATCTTCATTCAGGATACGCTCATCATCGACCACGATGGCATTGCTCATGCTGCCGCCCAGGGCCAGATTCCGCTCCCTCAACCACTCAATATCACGCATAAAGCCGAAAGTACGGGCGCGGCTCACCTCTTTGACAAAAGAGGTCGTGGAAAAATCGACTGTCGCCTCGCGCGCTTTGCCATCAAACGCAGGATGTTGAAAATCGATCACAAATGAAACCTTAAACCCTTCAAATGGGTCAAAGCGGGCCCATTTATCTTCATCCCGCACAATCACTGGGCGCTTGATACGGATAAAACGCTTGGGTGCCGGCTGATTCTCAATCCCTGCGGATTGAATCAAAAAGACAAACGGCCCCGCGCTGCCATCCATAATCGGCACTTCTGACGCGCTCAACTCAACATAAGCGTTATCAATTCCCAGCCCTGCAAATGCCGACAGCAGATGTTCAACCGTCGAAATACGCACACCATCCTTAATCAGGGTCGTGGAAAGCCTTGTATCCCCTACGTTTTCTTCTTTTGCCTCAATTTCAACAGGCACATCAAGATCGACGCGACGAAAAACAATACCTCTATCCACTGGCGCAGGGCGCAGGGTCAAATAGATCTTTTCCCCGGTATGAAGCCCAACCCCTGTGGCTCGAATAACATTTTTTAGTGTACGTTGCTTAATCATTTACTTATTTTCCCACCCGCTCCATACGCTAACAGATCACGAGCCAATTTATCCGACACGACCCTATGCCGATCCGGGCGAATATTAGCACAGACACCCCACCCTGCATAGAATCAGGGCGGTTCATATAATGACTCAGCCGGGCGCCATAACGTTGCATATATGGGAAAATTTACCTGTTTTACATCCTCCTTTGTTATAAGCCTTTCTAATTAATCTGCCTGACGACGCAAAAATGCAGGGACATCCAGATAATCCAGATTGGTGCCGTCGGTCGGAATCACATTCTGATCAGCCGCCGAGGTCTGGTTACGGATCACGGTTGGACGATCCAGCTTGTTGTAGTCCACTTCGCCGCCATTGGTCTTGGAGATCAACTTAACCGGCTTTGCTTCCAGCTTGACAGAGGTCCGACCCAAACCTGTTGCGACCACCGTAACACGCAGCTCATCACCCATTTCTGGATCGATCACAGTACCGACGACAACGGTTGCATCGTCAGAGGCAAACTCTTTCACGGTATTACCGACTTCTTCAAACTCGCCAATAGTCATGCTGAGTCCCGCCGTTACGTTCACCAGAATACCGTGCGCACCCGCCAGATTGACATCTTCCAGCAATGGACTTGCAATAGCCGCTTCCGCCGCTTCACGTGCACGATGCTCAGATGACGAACTACCCGATCCCATCATCGCCATCCCCATTTCAGACATCACTGTACGTACATCCGCGAAATCGACATTGATCAGCCCCGGACGTGTGATCAATTCTGCAATCCCCTGCACCGCCCCCAGCAGCACATCATTGGCAGACTTAAATGCCTCTAACAACGAAGCGTCTTTACCCAATACTGACAATAGCTTTTCATTGGGAATCGTAATCAATGAATCCACGTGTTCACTCAACGCTTCAATCCCTTCCTCTGCAATCCTGGCACGTTTTTTACCTTCAAATGGAAAAGGCTTGGTAACCACTGCGACGGTCAAGATGCCCATTTCTTTTGCGGTCTGCGCCACAATCGGTGCCCCACCGGTGCCGGTACCACCGCCCATGCCAGCAGTAATAAAGACCATGTCTGCCCCTTCAATGATCTCTGCAATGCGCTCGCGATCTTCCAGTGCCGCCTGACGACCAATGTCTGGATTTGCGCCCGCACCTAACCCCTTGGTGACGCTATTACCCAGTTGTAACGTCGTTCTCGCAGATGAATTTTTCAACGCCTGCGCATCGGTATTGGCACAGATAAAATCCACACCTTCAATATCCGCCGCGACCATATGCTCCACTGCATTACCACCGCCACCACCCACACCAACGACTTTGATTACTGCGTTTTGACTATATGCATCCATAAGCTCAAACATATTTTTCTCCTTTGGTTCTTAATTTATGACCGTTATTGACTAATGATTCAAAATTTTAAAAATTACCCTGAAACCAACTCTTCATCCGCGCCCAGATACCATTCCCACTTGCATCCCCGAGATTCGGGTGTTTTGCATGTCGCTGTGCATGTCCATATAACAGCAACCCTACGCCTGTCGCATGGATGGGATTACGCACCACATCCACCAAGCCCTCTACATATTGCGGGACTCCTAATCGAACCGGCGTATGAAAGATCTCTTCTGCCAATTCAATCACCCCCTCCATCTTTGATGTTCCGCCGGTCAACACCACCCCTGCCGCAATCAGGTCATCAAAACCACTGCGACGTAGCTCTGCCCGAATCAACGTAAACAACTCTTCATAACGAGGTTCAATCACCTCGGCCAGCGTCTGCCGCGCAAGACGTCGCGGTGGGCGATCACCCACACTCGGCACTTCAATGGTCTCTTCCGGGCTGGCCAGTTGCGTCAACGCACAACCGTATTTGATCTTGATCTCTTCTGCGTATTGCGTCGGCGTACGCAACGCCACAGCGATGTCATTGGTCACCTGGTCACCGGCGATTGGAATCACCGCCGTATGGCGAATCGAACCATCAGTAAAGATGGCGATATCTGTGGTGCCACCGCCGATGTCCACCAGGCAGACTCCCAGCTCTTTTTCATCATCCATCAACACGGAATAGCTGGACGCCAACTGCTCAAGAATCACATCATCCACTTCCAGTCCACAGCGACGCACACACTTGATAATATTTTGCGCAGCGCTCACGGCACCGGTCACCATATGCACTTTCGCTTCAAGACGTACGCCCGACATCCCGATCGGCTCTTTGATCCCTTCCTGATTATCGATGATGAATTCTTGCGGCAGGATATGCAGAATTTTTTGATCAGCCGGGATCGCTACCGCGCGCGCTGCATCGATCACTCGATCAACATCACCTGCGGCAATCTCGTTATCGCGTATCGCGACAATACCGTGTGAATTAAGGCTGCGGATATGACTGCCGGCGATGCCCGCATAGACCGCATGAATCTCACACCCAGCCATCAACTCGGCCTCTTCCACTGCGCGCTGAATGGACTGCACTGTCGATTCGATATTGACCACCACCCCCTTCTTAAGACCACGCGAGGGATGTGAGCCGATGCCGATAATTTCAATCTTATCGTTTTCGGTAATCTCTCCCACAATCGCCACCACTTTGGAGGTGCCGATATCGAGTCCGACAATGAGATCTTTTTCATCTTTTTTAGACATAATGTTGTCTCTCTCTACGCTCAATTCCGCAATCAATCCTAAAATAAGTCCAGCATTTAACTTTGAGCAATTTCATTTTCTTTTCCAGTCACTGCATTCCAACGCACTGCAAAACCATTGGTGTAACGCAAATCGACTTCATCAATGGTGCGCACCCACTTCATCAACACCGTTGGGTAAATATCGATAAAACGCGATAGGCGCGCCTCACTCTCCTTGCGACCCAACAACAATTTAATCCCACTGCTCAATGTCACCACCCATGCACGTCGCTCATCTTGTTTGAGCTTGGCAATCGTCAATGTATGTCCATCCAATAAACCACGGAGTTTGCGATATTGCGCCAACACCAACACACCATGGCTTCCCGGCCCCATCAGCACCGGCAACTGCGAAAACTCGGCCACATCCTGTGGGAAGAAGAGTTCACCATCGGGGCTTACCAAACCGCGCTCACCCCAGCGCGCAGCCGCCGTCTGCTCTTCCACTGACACATAAAGCGTGTCGGGCCAGATGCGGCGCACGGATGCCTGCTTTACCCACGGCAGTGCTTCGATGGCCAGTTTCACATGCCCCACATCAACCCCCAGAAAACCGTGCTGACTAAAACTGGCGGCGACCTGTTTTACCGCCAATGGCTGTACATGCACAAACATCCCTTCAACTTGCACAGACTTGATCTGCATCGTCTGCGGATCAATCACTTTCACCGCCACACGTTCGCCCGTAAAACCAATCGCAAGCAATACCAGCGTGGTTCCCACAATCCGAGGTAACCAGGCCTTAAGCACAACCAATAAAACGTGCGGCTGCTGTTCTTTTTCTTGCTTAGCCATGCGCACCCCCGGCGTCCACCATGCTGGTCTCAAGGATGCGCCACACCAACTCATCGAATTCGATACCCGCTGCTTTGGCGGCCATCGGCACCAGACTATGATCTGTCATTCCCGGTACCGTATTCACTTCAATCAACCAGCCTTTGTCCTGCGCGTCACACATTAGGTCAACCCGTCCCCAGCCATGACAACCCACCGCTTCGAAGGCGGTCAGTGCTAATTTCTGTAACGCCGATTCCTGCAGCGGTGCTAATCCGCACGGACAGATATAGCGAGTGTCATCAGACTGGTACTTCGCTTCATAATCATAAAAGGCGTGCGGTGTCTCGATACGGATTAGTGGCAACGCCTCGCCTTGTAGAATCGCTACCGTATATTCAGCGCCATCGACCCAATGCTCTGCCAACACCGTTGCCTCACTGCGCGCCGCTAGCTGCCACGCCTGCGCCACTCCTTCCACGGCGGTAACTTTACTCATACCGATACTGGAACCCTCTGTGGCAGGCTTCACCACCATTGGCAGTCCGACATTCTTCGCGACTTCAGCAAAATCACTCTCACCGGTTAACACCTGATAAGCAGGTGTTGACAGGCCCATCCCCTGCCACAACTGCTTGGTACGTAACTTGTCCATGCCCAATGCCGAACCCATCACACCGGTGCCGGTGTAGGGCAGGCCGAGTGTCTCCAACGCACCCTGAATCACACCATCTTCACCACCACTGCCATGTAAAATAATAAATGCGCGATCAAAGCCCACCTGCCGCATCTGCAATAGATCTTCACTGGAAGGGTCAAAACAATGCGCATCGATGCCACTGCGCAGCAGCGACTGCAACACCGCTGCGCCGCTCTTCAACGAGACCTCACGCTCCGAAGAACTGCCGCCCATCAGTACGGCGACCTTGCCAAAGTGTGCAGCTTGTTCGATGCGTCGCAACATATTACCCTTGCGCACTCTCGGCTGGCGCGGCATCACCTACAATATGAACCTCAGGCATCAGCTGAACACCTTGCTCTGCTTCAACACGCGCAATGACGAGTTGAATCAATCTCTCAATATCGTCTGCAGTTGCATCACCACGGTTAATAATAAAGTTGGCGTGTTTCTCTGAAACCACTGCGCCACCCACTGAAACACCTTTGAGCCCACAGGCTTCAATCAGGCGACCGGCAAAATCACCCTCGGGATTACGAAAGACCGAACCACAACTCGCCTGCCCGGTCGGTTGCGTTTCATTGCGCCTTTCAAGTAACGCCTTGGTGCGCTTCAACCCGTCATCCCGCGCAATCTTGAGTCGAAAATGACCCGCGACAAACCACTCGTTGATCGGGCCTTCTACTTTTCGATACGCGATACGATACTCTTCCGGTGTTCGCAGATAGCGACGTCCCAACCGGTCGATGGTCTCAACTGCCTCAACAATCGGCCACGTTTCGCCACCAAATGCCCCTGCATTCATCGCCAGTGCACCACCAACCGTCCCCGGAATACCGATCAAAAATTCTGCGCCGCCCAGGCCATAACGCACACTGGTACGGGCCAACTTGGCGCAGGGCACACCTGCTTCTGCACGAATCAAGTCACTCTCCAGTAGTGCAATCTTGCCCAGAACGCCACTGGTACAGATCACCGTGCCATTGATTCCACCATCGCGCACCAATAGATTACTACCAAGGCCCACCCAGACAATCGCTTCATCAGCGGGCCTCTGTCGTAAAAAAACAGCGAGCTCTTCAAGGTTATCAGGCTTGAAAAAATGTTTGGCTACGCCGCCGGTACGCCACGATGTATGACGCGACATCGGCTCACTGGTACGTAATTCACCCATAAAATTTTCACCTCCGCCGACAACTGTTGTTTCGATACTGACTGTCACCGCTATGTCCTCTTATGTCCTTGTTGCAATGTTTCACATAAACGTACTGCGACACTGCCCACATCGCCAGCCCCCAATGTCAGCAACACATCTCCTTGCTGCAACAAGCCAGACAAAACAACCTCTAGCTCATCGTTATCTTCAATGAAAACCGGATCCACCTGATTACGTGTACGAATAGCGCGACACAGCGCACGCGAGTCTGCGCCGGCAATCGGGGTCTCACCCGCTGCATAAACCTCAAGCATCAACAGCACATCCGCCTCTGACAACTCTTTCGCAAAATCATCAAACAGTTCTTGAGTACGCGTATAGCGATGCGGTTGAAACACAACCACCAGACGACGCCCCGCCCAGCCATCACGAATCGCCGCAATCGCCGCAGCGACTTCACGTGGATGATGACCGTAATCATCGATCATCAACACATCACCCGCCGCAGTTTTAAGCTCGTCGTAAACATGGAAACGACGAGCGATTCCCTGAAAGTTTTCCAGGCCGCGCAGGATCGCCGCATCATCGACACCCAGTTCATGCGCCACCGCAATCGCCGCCGTCGCATTCAACACATTATGTTTACCCGCCATATTAAGTGTGACATCAAGCCACTGCGGTTCACCCGCGCGCGCCACGCGAAACTTTGTCACCGCCTGCTGCTGGCGAATATCCAATATCCTGATATCAGCGTGTTCCGATGTCCCGTAGGTCAATAATGGGCGTGAGAGTTCAGGTAGCACCTCTTTCACAACC
>CALZIG010000049.1 GCA_945787585.1 uncultured Gammaproteobacteria bacterium
CTAAGAACCAATCAGCAATGCCGCACTGGTGTTATCGAGTGATTCAATCGCTTCACCCAGCCATGGCAGCGCGGGTGCATCTGCCTGGGCGCTGAAATCAAGCTGACGCAGACGGTGATCAATATTTGAACTCCCCAGTCCGCGCACCAGCTTTTGCAACAGATGCATCTCTTCCAGTGTGGCACTGGGGGAGATCAATGCACCAACTTTACCCGCTGATGCTGCCTGAATCCCTTTAACAGCAGTCTCGAGCGCTGTCGACCAGTCGGTCTCCTGCCAGTAACCATCCTGCTTAATCATCGGTACGGTCAAACGATCGTCACCATTCAGCGCTTCATAACTAAAGCGGTCACGATCCGACAGCCAGACTTCGTTGATACTTTCATTTTCACGCGGATCAACACGCATCACCTGATCACGACGAATCTTGACGTTGATGGCAGAGCCGGCACAATCATGCGGTGCAATAGAGGAAGCCTCGTTCATCTCCCACGCACGTGCAGTGTAGCGAAAGGGTTTAGAGGTCAACGCGCCCACCGGACAGAGGTCAATCACGTTGCCGGACATCTCTGATTGCAGTGATGTCTGGATGTAAGTACCAATCGACATGTTCTCGCCGCGGCCCGTCGCACCCAGTTCACGCACGCCTGCAATCTCATCACCAAAACGAACACAGCGCGTACAGTGGATGCAGCGTGTCATTTCAGTCTCAATCAGTGAACCAATATTTTTATCTTTTACGACCCGTTTATCTTCAGAATAACCGGAGTGAGTGCCGCCATAGCCAATCGAAAACTCCTGCAATTCACATTCACCGCCCTGATCGCAGATCGGGCAATCGAGCGGATGATTCACGAGTAAAAACTCCATCACCCCTTGTTGCGCTTCAATCGCTTTGTGTGAGGTGGTAAACACCTTCATCCCTTCGGTCACGGGTGTTGCACAGGCCGGTAACGGTTTGGGTGCCTTTTCTACTTCAACCAGGCACATACGGCAGTTGGCTGCGACCGACAGTTTTTTGTGATAGCAAAAACGAGGAATGGATACCCCCGCTTCATCTGCCGCTTCAATCAACATATCACCACGGCGCGCCTTTACCACCTCGCCGTTGATTTCGATATTGACCGAAATCTCTTCCAGTGTCTCTGGTGCTGCACTCATGCGGCCACCTCCGACTTGCTGTTAGGCTTAGAACGCGGGCCCACCATGCAATGTTTATGTTCTATATGATATTCGAAATCTTCTCGGTAACGATCAATAAAGCTGGTCACCGGCCACGCTGCCGCATCACCAAAGGCACAAATGGTACGGCCTTCGATGCGGTTTGCAGTCTGTACCAAGCGATCCAGATCTTCAGGTCGCCCTTTGCCATGTTCAATACGTTGAATGATGCGCCACAGCCAACCGGTCCCTTCACGACACGGCGTACATTGCCCACACGATTCTGCATAATAGAAACGTGAAATCCGTAAGAGTGCGTCGACCATACAGGTTGAGTCATCCATCACGATCAGCCCCCCCGAACCGAGGCCACTGCCCGCTTTAGAGAGCGAATCGTAATCCATGGTGCAATCCATAATGACATCAGCGGGTAAAACCGGCATCGATGAACCACCCGGAATGACCGCTTTTAGTTTATGACCATCACGCACACCACCGGCCAGTTCGAGTAGATCTTTGAAGGGGGTTCCCATCGGGATCTCAAAGTTACCAGGGTTATTAACATGCCCCGACACAGAAAAGAGTTTTACACCGCCATTGTTAGGTTTACCCAGCTTAAGAAACCAGTCGCCCCCATTTCTCATAATGGCGGGTACCGATGCCAGCGTTTCAGTATTGTTAATGGTGGTTGGACGACCATACAGGCCAAAGTTTGCCGGAAAAGGTGGCTTAAATCGTGGCTGACCTTTTTTACCTTCCATTGATTCGAGCAGCGCAGTCTCTTCGCCACAAATATAAGCGCCTGCACCCAGGTGGCTATGTAATTGAAAATCAAAACCTGAACCGAGAATATTTTCACCCAGAAAACCCGCTTTACGTGCATCTTCGAGTGCCTGTTCAAAGCGCTCAAACGGCTCATGATGAAATTCGCCACGCATATAGTTATAACCGACCGTTGCGCCAATCGCATAACCTGCGATCGCCATCCCCTCCACCAGCGCATGTGGATTGAAGCGCAGAATATCTCGATCCTTACAGGTACCCGGTTCACTCTCGTCAGAATTACAGACGATGTACTTCTGACCGGGTGCGGTACGCGGCATAAAGCTCCACTTAAGGCCGGTCGGAAAACCTGCGCCACCGCGTCCTCTGAGTGCAGATTTTTTGATGTTATCGATGATCTCTTCAGGTGAGGTCTTTTCTTTTAGGATTTTTTGCCACGCCTGATAACCACCTACTTTGAGGTAACTCTCCAACGTCCACGGCTCATCAAACTGAAGCGTATCAAAGCAGACTTGAGTTTCGGTCAGTTTACTCATGCTTACTCCAGCCCTTCAATGATGTTGTCAACTGATTCGGGCGTCAGCTTTTCGTGGTAGTGACCATTTACGGTCATCATCGGCGCCCCTGCACAGGCGGCCAGGCACTCTTCTTCACGCTTTAATGTGAACTTACCATCAGCGGTCGTTTCGCCCAGCTTAACACCATATTTGCTTTCAACATGCTGTACGATTTTTTCACTCCCCGACAACATACAGGAGATGTTGGTACAGATAGAAACCATATTGCGCCCGACCGGTTCGAGCTCATACATGCTGTAAAAACTGGCCACTTCATAAACGGCAATCTGAGGCATACCGATGTAAGCCGCGACCTCATCCATCAACTCCGTGGTCAGGCTGCCCGCACCACACTCTTCCTGCACGAGTGTCAATGCGGATAACACCGCAGACTGTCTGCGATCTGCAGGATATTTTGCGACCCACACATCAATCTTTTCAAACACTTCTGGCGAAATGAGTGAACTCTTGTTTTCAGGCTTATTATCAATTTGGGCCATTAGCGGTCAACCTCTCCAAACACAATATCTAACGTACCCAGTATCGTAACAACATCTGCCAGCATGTGGCCGCGCACCATCTCATCCAGCCCGGCCATATGCGCAAAACCTGGCGCACGAATCTTCACTCGATAAGGTTTGTTCGCGCCGTCCGAAACCATATAGACACCCAGCTCGCCCTTCGGATGTTCAACGGCCGCATAGGCTTCACTCTCGGGTATGCAAAAGCCTTCAGTAAAGAGTTTAAAGTGATGAATCAACGCCTCCATATCACCCTTCATCTCTGTGCGCTTTGGCGGACTCACTTTCTGGTTATCCACCATCACCGGACCGGGGTTATCACGCAGCCAGCTGATGCACTGCTTGATAATACTATTGGATTGGCGCATCTCTTCCATGCGCACCAGATAACGGTCATAGCTATCACCGGTTGTACCCACCGGGATATCGAAATCGAGGCGATCATAAACATCATAAGGCTGTTTCTTACGCAGATCCCACTCAACCCCGGAACCACGTAACATTGCGCCGGTAAAGCCAAGTTCTAGCGCACGATCAGGGTCAACTACACCAATGCCGACGGTACGCTGTTTCCAGATTCGGTTATCGGTCAGGAGGGTCTCGTATTCATCCAGATGGCCTGGAAAACGATTGGTAAAATCTTCGATAAAATCAAGCAGGGAGCCCTGTCGATTTTCATTCATCTTCGCCACTTCTTTAGCGTTATGCCATTTTGATGCCTCATATTTCGGCATTACTTCTGGCAGGTCTCGATAGACGCCACCGGGTCTAAAATAGGTCGCATGCATACGTGCACCTGCGACTGCTTCATAGCAATCAAGCAGGTCTTCACGTTCACGGAAGGCGTAAAGGAAGATCGTCATCGCACCAATATCAAGTGCATGTGCGCCGACCCAAAGCAGGTGGTTGAGGATACGCGTGATCTCAGCGAACATTACGCGAATATACTGTGCACGTAGTGGTACTTCTAAGCCCAACATCTTCTCTATCGTTAACACATAGGCGTGTTCGTTACAGAGAATCGATACATAATCAAGACGATCCATATAGCCGATATTCTGGATATAAGGCTTGGTCTCCATCAATTTTTCGGTACCGCGATGCAGCAGACCAATATGTGGGTCGGCGCGGTCAATCACTTCGCCATCCATATCGAGCACCAGGCGCAGTACGCCATGTGCCGAGGGATGTTGTGGACCAAAGTTCAGCGTGTAGTTACGTATTTCAGCCATGATTAATCCTTGTCACCCTGTTCCGCGACATAACGGTTATCATCACGGATGATGCGCGGCACCAGAATACGTGCTTCTAGTTCGACGGGTTCGTATATGACGCGTTGTTTTTCAGGGTCGTAACGCATTTCGACGTTACCACTCAACGGGAAGTCTTTTCTGAATGGATGACCGATAAAACCGTAATCAGTCAGGATGCGGCGCAGATCAGGGTGGCCTTCAAACAGGAATCCAAACAGATCAAACGCTTCACGCTCAAACCAGTCGGCCACTACCCAGATGTCTCTGACAGAACGTGTGCGCGGCGCATCATCATCCAAAAAAGCGCGCACTCGGATACGCTGATTATGCTTCAGCGATAGCAGATGGTAGACCACGGCAAAACGCGCGCCATCCCACTCACCTTCTGCATACTCAAGATAATCAACGCCACAGATATCAATCAACATTTCGAAAGCGAATTCAGCATCATCTCTCAATGCAAGGCAGACGTCATGAAGATTGCTGTTAGGCACTTCTATGGTCAGTTCGTTGAGGCTCACGACACTCCTGGTCAAGATCCCCTCGAATCTTGACTGAACGTGCGCAGCTAATGTCTGAATCTTATCAGGCATAAATCTCTACTCTTAACGTGCGATTGTATTGGTGCGTTTGATCTTGTTTTGCAGCTGGATCACGCCATAAAGCAACGCCTCGGCTGTCGGTGGACAGCCCGGCACATAAATATCAACAGGAACGATGCGGTCACAACCACGCACCACCGAATAGGAATAATGATAATAACCGCCACCGTTGGCGCAGGATCCCATCGAGATTACCCAGCGGGGCTCTGCCATCTGGTCATAGACCTTACGCAGCGCCGGAGCCATTTTATTAACCAGTGTCCCTGCGACAATCATCACATCCGATTGACGAGGACTCGGACGAAAAACCACACCGAAACGATCAAGATCATAACGTGCCGCGCCGGCGTGCATCATCTCAACCGCACAGCAGGCAAGACCGAATGTCATCGGCCATAATGCGCCGGTACGCGCCCAGTTTATTAATTTATCAGCAGAAGTGGTGACGACACCCTCTTCCAGGACTCCTTCTATTCCCACTCCAATGCCCCTTTTTTCCACTCAAAAATGAAGCCAACGACCAGTACCGCCAGAAAGATAACCATTGCCATAAAACCGTACATACCAACTTCATCGAGCACGACGGCCCATGGAAAAAGAAATGCAATTTCCAGATCAAAGATAATAAAAAGGATTGCCACCAGATAGTAACGCACATCAAACTTCATGCGTGAATCTTCAAACGCCTCAAAACCGCACTCATAGGGTGAAAGCTTTTCGCTATCAGGGCGATTGGGGCCAAGCACAAAGCCAGCCAGCATCGGCGCAATACCAAAAACTGCTCCCATAATCAGGAACACAAGTATAGGAAGGTAATTCTCTAACATGTGTAGTCGTCACCCGCGTCGTGTGAAACTGAACTTTCTCTCTAAAGCCAGTTGATCGTTATTATTTTATTTTATTTGATTCTAAGCATTTTGCTCTGGCTGGCTCCCCGCCTCATCGCACCCCCAATAGTGCGAACCCAGAAAATCGAGTCTATCCTAGTGAATAATGCTGTGTCAAGCAGTCTTCCAATAACTTAGTCATATCCCTTTTAGATTTTATAATCATGATTTTTATAAGGAATTTATTTCTAATTTTTCTTTCTATAATTTGGTGCCGATGGCCGGAGTCGAACCGGCACAGCTTGCGCCACCGCCCCCTCAAGACGGCGTGTCTACCAATTCCACCACATCGGCTATATGCTACTTTTCCCCCAAAAAATTTTCGAGTCTCTCAACTACTCGACTGGGGATATATTGCCCGCAGGCAGTTCTTCCGACGCTTTCTCAGACGACTGGGACGGCATCAACGGTACGTCCCCTCGGGAGTCCATTTCAGGGGCCATCATATCGACGGTCGCAGCAGGCGCCACCATGTCAGTCACACTCGCACGCTCTGTGCCCTGTGTTGAAAAATAAGCCAGCGTTAAGCTTGTCAGAAAAAAGAGCGTCGCCAATGCTGCCGTGGTGCGCGTTAAAAACGAAGCAGACCCCTGACTCCCAAAGACAGTTTGCGATGCACCGCTACCAAAGGCAGCGCCGACATCGGCCCCTTTTCCTCGCTGAATCAGGATTAACCCAATCAACGCTATCGTGATAATGACATGTGCTGCTAATAAAGCTGTTTGCATTACTGTTGCCTTAACAAAAGATCAGAGACAGGCCCACTGGACTGCTCTTGAAAATTAAAAACTATAACTTATTCTATCCGGCGGCCTGACAGATCGCCAAAAAGTCATCCGCCTTTAACGAAGCCCCACCGATCAACCCACCATCAATATCTGTCATACCAAACAAGTTTGTCGCATTGGCGGCATTCACACTGCCACCGTAAAGAATCTGAATCCCCTCCGCGAGGGCTTCATCATACTTTGCAAGATGCCCGCGAATAAATGCGTGCACCGCTTGCGCCTGCTCAGGAGAAGCCGTCTTGCCTGTGCCAATCGCCCATACGGGCTCATATGCGAGCACCGCCTGTTTCAACAGAGCAACGCCATCGTCGCGCTTAAGCACAGCATCGAGTTGCTGCGCAATCACCTGCTCGGTGGTGCCGTTCTCACGCTCTTCCAGCAGCTCACCAATACACAGGATAGGCGTCACATCGCCAGCCACCGCGGCAGACACTCTTGCAGCGATTAATTCGTCGCCTTCACCATAGGTATGGCGGCGTTCCGAATGACCGATGATGGCATGACTGCAACCAAACTCCACCAACATGGAGGCCGATAGCTCACCAGTATACGCACCATATTTTGGTTCCTGACAGATATTTTGCGCACCGAGTTTCACCTCACTGCTCTCGAGCCTCGAACCCACAGACTCAATAAACAGGGCGGGTGGGCAGACTAATACGTCGGTATTGCCGCCACTCCCAACGCCCGCACTGATGTTGTCAATCAATGCTACAACGCCCTCCCGGGTACCATTCATTTTCCAGTTTCCGGCGACGAGTGATCGGCGCATATTTTTGTTCCCTTTCATAAACTGTCACGTCAAAACGAAGCGCAAAAGGGTACCGTTACACGCCGGATAAATCAACGTAAACTTTGGAAAAACAACAAAAAAAGAGGCTTTTCATTGCGGTTGTCGTCGCGCATCAGAATCAGACATCCCTCAATAAACTACCTTTAAAACAACTGATATCTTTTTGTATTTAATTGCTTTTCTGAACCTCAACAATGACCTCTGCCAATTGATTGGCCAATCTTGTGACCTGCTCAATTTCGATGCCTTCGACCATCACTCTGACAACGGGTTCAGTGCCAGATGGTCGTAATAAGACACGGCCACTATCGCTAAGCTCAGCCTCCACATCACGAATCGCCTGATTGATCACCTCGCTCCCCGCCAAATCAAACGACTTTTCTGTGGGTACATTGACCAGATGTTGTGGGTATTTCTTCATCCCGGATTTAAGCTCATGCAGCGTGCAGTCACTCTCAAACATCGCCGAGATCACCTGTAGCGCAGAAACAATGCCATCCCCGGTTGTGGTTCGATCCAGACACATAATATGACCGGAGGATTCACCGCCAATCATCCAGCCCTCGCGCTTCAATATCTCCATTACGTAGCGATCACCGACCAATGCTCGCTGAAAGCCGACACCACTCTCCCGCAATGCGTGCTCCAGCCCCAGGTTGCTCATCACGGTACCCACCACAGAGCCTACCAGCGAGTCTGTCTTTCGTCGCGACTGCGCAATAATAAAGAGGATCTCATCGCCGTCGACCTCTTCGCCTTTATGGTCGACCATAATCAGTCGATCACCATCACCATCGAGTGCAATCCCAAAGTCTGCCTGGTGCTCAACCACAGCCGCCTGCAGCGCCTTTGGTTTGGTCGAACCGCAATCGAGATTGATATTCAGCCCGTTCGGCTCATTACCTATCGCAATAACAGTTGCGCCTAACTCTATGAACACATTAGGGGCTATATGGTAAGTAGCGCCGTGAGCACAATCGACAACGACCTTCACACCACTCAGGTTAATCCTGGCGGGGACCGTGCTCTTACAGAATTCTATATAGCGCCCGGCAGCATCGACGATACGTCTCGCCTTTCCCAGATCCTTTGAATCAACCGTGACCATCGGTTTATCCAGCTCATCTTCAATTGCGAACTCGATATCATCTGGCAGCTTTGCCCCCTCCGATGAAAAGAACTTAATGCCGTTATCATAAAATGGATTATGCGAAGCACTGATGACAATCCCCGCCTGCGCATGTAACGTGCGTGTGAGATAAGCGACACCCGGCGTCGGCATTGGGCCCAGCAGGCGAATATTGACCCCTGCCGCGGAGAGTCCTGCCTGCAAGGCTGATTCGAACATATAGCCCGATATGCGGGTATCCTTACCGATCAAAATACCATCTTTCCCCGCCCGCACCATCACTCGGCCAATCGCCCAGCCAAGCTTGAGAATGAATTCAGGCGTAATGGGCGACTCCCCAACCTTGCCACGGATCCCATCCGTCCCGAAATAACGTTTTTTTCTATGCTCAGACATTGATTATTTCCCTGCTATTTTACACATGTAACTGACGCGTATTGCCTGCAATGTAGCCGCAACATCATGCGCCCTGATGATCGATGCCCCTTGCCAAACGGCAATAGATGCCAGTGAAAGACTACCATAGAGGCGTTCATCAACCGGCAAATCGAGCATATGTGCAATCATCGATTTACGCGAAACGCCCACCAACAGCGGCAGATTCAAGTCCAGCAAACCATCAAGCCCCTGCAGCAATAACTGATTATCGGCCAATCCTTTACCAAATCCAAAACCGGGATCGATTACCAGTAATTCACGTGACACCCCAGCAGCAACACAACAATCAACCCTCTGCTGCAAAAAGGCCTTAACCTCTAACGCGACATTCCGATATTTTGGGCCATGCTGCATGGTCCTAGGCTCGCCTTGCATATGCATCAGACAAACCGGCACCTGTAACGCTGCCGCTGCCTCCAGCGCCCCCTCTACCTGCAGTGCTCGAACATCATTAATCATCGATGAACCAGCCGCTACTGCAGCATACATAACTTCTGGCTTACTGGTATCGATTGAGATCGGCGTGTCTAATTCAGACCGTATCCGCTCAATAACAGGGATGACGCGTGCAAGCTCCTCATCAATAGAGATTGATGCAGCGCCGGGACGCGTTGATTCACCACCAACATCAATAATTGCAGCGCCCTCGGCAATCATCTGCCGTGCATGATTTAGCGCTTTTTCAGGCGAAAAAAAATCACCCCCATCAGAAAATGAATCGGGGGTGATATTTAAGATACCCATAACGGCCGGGCATGATAACGATTTAAGTATCGACATAAAAGATCACCCCGCTCCCTATTAAAACCAGCTTAATTCAGGGAGCGGTGCGCTCGAATGTGGCTCAGCTAATCAATGCTGTTCCGCCGCATCATCCAACTTGCCAGCAGCATCTTTTTTATCTTTGGCGACATCGTCACTATCCGCAGAGGCCTCTACTGCAGAACCGCCTATATCTGCATCAGTATCATCAGGATCGGCAGTCCACCCTTTTGGTGGCCCAGGGTCTTTTCCTTCCATAATGTCGTCAATCTGGCTGCTATCAATCGTCTCATATTTCAGCAATGCATCTGCCATCATATGAAGTTCTTTTTCATGCTCTATCAGAATCTTTTTAGCACGCTCATAGTTACGATCCGCAAACGCACGTATCTCTTTATCAATAATATGAGTGGTCTCATCAGAAACACCGCTTTTATTCTGTCCCATCGAGTGACCAAGAAATACATCGCCACCTTCTTCTTCACCATACATTAGCGGGCCAAGTTTTTCTGAAAAGCCCCACTTGGTCACCATATTGCGCGCAATCTCGGTAGCACGTTGAATATCATTTGAAGCACCCGTGGTAACCGCCTCTTTACCAAAGATCAGCTCTTCTGCGATACGTCCACCAAACATGCTGGAGATATTACTTTCAAGTCGCTCCTTGCTATAACTCAGGCGATCTTCTTCAGGCAAAAACATGGTGACACCGAGTGCACGTCCACGCGGAATAATACTCACCTTATGTACTGGATCATGAGCAGGCACCAGACGCCCCACAATGGCATGCCCCGCTTCATGGTATGCGGTCAATTTCTTTTCATCTTCATTCATCACCATGGAGCGACGCTCCGCACCCATCATGATTTTATCTTTCGCCTTCTCAAAATCACTCATGTTGACCACACGCTTACTTGCGCGTGCAGCAAAAAGAGCGGCTTCATTCACAAGATTCGCGAGATCCGCACCCGAAAAACCAGGCGTTCCACGCGCAATGATTTTTGGCTGCACATCATCACCGGCAGGCACTTTACGCATATGTACACGCAGGATCTGCGCACGACCACGCACATCTGGCAGCGGCACGACTACCTGACGATCAAAACGGCCAGGACGTAACAACGCAGGATCAAGTACGTCAGGACGGTTTGTCGCGGCAATCACGATCACACCTTCATTGCCCTCAAAGCCATCCATCTCTACCAATAACTGATTAAGAGTCTGTTCACGTTCGTCATTTCCACCACCTAATCCAGCCCCACGGTGACGACCCACTGCATCAATTTCATCGATAAAGATGATGCAAGGGGCGTGTTTCTTCGCTTGCTCAAACATATCGCGAACACGAGAGGCACCCACGCCGACAAACATCTCCACAAAATCAGAACCTGAAATAGTAAAGAACGGCACTTTTGCTTCACCAGCAATCGCTCTTGCTAGCAAAGTTTTACCGGTACCCGGTGAACCACACATCAACACACCGCGTGGAATCTTACCGCCCAGTTTCTGAAATTTACTCGGATCACGTAAGAAGTCGACCAACTCACCCACTTCTTCTTTTGCCTCTTCGACACCGGCAACATCAGCAAAGGTTGTTTTAACCTGATCTTCACTTAGCATGCGAGCCTTACTACGTCCAAATGACATCGCGCCGCGGCCACCACCACCGCCACCGCCCTGCATTTGACGCATGAAGAAAATCCACACTCCAATCAGCAGTATCATCGGGAACCATGAGATAAAGATCTGCATCAAGACCCCTTGTTCTTCCGGTGGGCGCGCCTGAATCGTCACGCCATTATTTAATAGGTCACCGACAAGCCCATTATCACCGGGATTATAGGTCATGAATTTTTCGCCAGCCTGCGTCGTCACTCGGATATTACGCCCTCTAATTTCGACTTCGCGAATCACGCCGCTTCTTACTTCGTCAATAAACTCGGAGTAAGAGAGCGCTCTGGCAGGCGCCTGGGGCGGCCCAAAGTTATTAAACACGGAGATTAACACTACCGCGATAACCACCCACAAAACGATATTTTTAGCCATGTCGTTCAAAATAATATCCTCTATTCACAGAAATTGGCTTTTCATTCAGTCATACCTGCTGCTTAATATAATAGGTATGGCCACATTTTAACAATACAATCCACTTAATTAGTTTAAATACCCTTTCGCGAGTACATAGACTTCACGCGAACGTGCGCGTGAAGCCTTGGGCTTTCGGATATACACCTTTTCAAAATCATTCCGCAAGCGCTTCACATATTCATCAAATCCGCCGCCCTGAAATAATTTAACTAAAACGCATCCACCTTTCTTTAGCGTTTTGAGTGCAAACTCATGGGTAAGTTCGGCAAGGTAGATAGCCCGCGGCTGATCAACAGTCCCCATGCCACTAATATTGGGTGCCATGTCAGACATCACCACATCCACTTTTTCACCCTTTAACTGAGTCATAAGCTCCTCGTAAATATCGTCTTCACGGAAGTCACCCTGTAAAAACTGCACATGATGCACGGGATCAATGGGCAACAGATCCAGACCGATCACTTGCCCTCTTTCACTTACCATCTTTGTGGCTACCTGTGACCAGCCACCAGGGGCGGCACCAAGATCCACTACTTTCATGCCTCGCGCCAAAATTTGGTCGCGCTCATTTATTTCTAGCAATTTATAGGCCGCTCTTGATCGATAGCCCTCTTTTTGTGCCTTTTTGACATATTCATCGTTAACATGCTCGTCGAGCCACTGCTGATTACTTTGGTGTTTTTTCATCGTGCCACTTTCCGGATTCCACACTCATTCGTTTATTTTTCACTTCCCGACTAAGTATACCAGTATACTATGCGGCTATTTTTCCCCGTTTAATCAGGAAACAGATATGGCTGCTGAAGTAATACTCCATCAACAACAGAAGCGAAAATTACGTACGTTGGCACATACACTCAAGCCAGTGGTAACCGTAGGGGGTGCCGGGTTAACCGCAGCGGTATTAAATGAGATTGGGTTATCACTTGATCATCACGAACTACTAAAGATCAAACTGAGTTGTGGTGACAAAGCAGCGCGAATTCAAGTCAGAGAACAGATATGCAGTGAAACGGGCGCACACCTGATTCAGGAGATCGGTGCTGTTATTGTTATTTTTCGCAAAAAGATCGCCGACAAAAAAGCCAAGCCAAAGAAGAAGGCATTGACAAAACGCCTGCCAGGCAAGGCCCACACTGCTGACAGCCGACCAAAGCGATAGACTTTTCTGCCCTTAGTTATTAATCACGTTATTTTTAATGATTAACCCATTCTTTTTTAGTAGTGACTCAATATCAGAAACATCAACGACATCCGGTTTACAAGCACCAAACTTATCGCCCGCGCCGGTATAGAGCTTCATCAACACGCCTTTAGTCATATCCAGCGAGATCATTTTGCGAATACTGCTTCTCGGTAACGGTAAAAACGCGCCGCCCCCTAACAGGTAGTCTCCACTGTACTCCTCATAAACAACCCCACGAATATTGTGCTCGAGGATTTCTAACAGCCGAAAGCGGGTTACTTTTACCGCCGCTTCAACCGGACGATACGCCACCTGATAAATATATTTAGCGCCATAATCGACGACGTAGGCCTCTTCAGAGGCGTTTTTATGACCCTTTTTACAGAAAAAATAATTTACGTCGGCCGCCGATGTCATCATCGAACAGGTGAGAAACACAACCCCCACTAGCCTTGTTATTATTTTTACCATCGTCATGACATCTACCCATTGATTGCAAACCATCGAAACGATGATTATCGCACAACCTTTCTACTTGTTATGGCTAAATACCAAACAATAAAAAGCGTTACTTATCCAGAATATAAAGGGGAAAGCAGATTCAAACCAGGTTTAAAATAATATGGTGCCCAGGGCCGGAATCGAACCGGCACGGCCGTGAAGCCGAGGGATTTTAAGTCCCTTGTGTCTACCAATTTCACCACCTGGGCAAGTGGTACTGAAAACTGGAGGCTGAGGGCGGAATCGAACCGCCGTCCACGGCTTTGCAGGCCGCTGCATAACCACTCTGCCACCCAGCCTATAAGATGGACTAAATCACTCCTAAGGTCGATATTTTCAAAGGGGATTTTTAGTAAAAACGCAAGATGTAACTATAAATTTGGAGCGGGAAACGAGACTCGAACTCGCGACCCCAACCTTGGCAAGGTTGTGCTCTACCACTGAGCTATTCCCGCCCTTTCAAACAAGACGTGTATTGTATGTATCTGCGCGGCGCTGTCAAGCACTGGTCTAAAAATAATCAAGCTGATCGGGGAGTTACTATGCATCACGCAGCGATGGCCACGCCTTGTGCATATACTCCCACATCGACCATAATGTCAGAACAGCAGCAATGTAGAGCGCAATGTACCCCAAAGCTTCCGTCGGAATAAATCCAAATAAAGGCTCATGAAAGAGTAATAGAATGATCGCAGTAATCTGCGCGGTCGTTTTAATCTTGCCTAACATGCTGACGGCCACCAGCCCACCCTGCCCCATCTCGGCCATCCATTCGCGCAGCGCGGAAACAGCGATCTCTCGGCCAACAATAATGGCGGCAGGGATCGCAAGCCATGCGGTGGCACTAGCCTCAACCAACAGCACCAGCGCGGTGGCGACCATTAATTTATCAGCCACGGGATCGAGAAAAGCGCCAAAGGCGGAGGTCTGATCCATTTTGCGCGCTAGATAACCATCGAGCCAGTCTGTAATCGCCGCAATACTAAAAATAGCCGTCACCGCGATATTGGACCAACTGACCGGCAGATAAAAGAACACCACAAACACTGGGATCAATGCAATCCGCAATATGGTGAGGCTGGTTGCCGTTGTCATCACTGCCAAATACTCCGCAAACTTATTTTAATTATGGTTAAGGGCAATTGTGATGCCTGCGGTCCACGCCTGCTAATTCCCCGCATGAAAGATATCATAAATTCGCTGTGCGAGTTCGCTGCTGATCCCTTTTATGCTGGCCAGATCCTCGACGCCCGCGCGTGCCACCCCCTGAAGCCCGCCAAACTGCTGCAATAACTGACGTCGCCGCTTGGCACCGATCCCCGGTACGTCTTCCAGCGTCGAACTCTTTTGTGCCTTTGCACGACGCGCGCGGTGTCCGGTGATCGCAAAGCGATGCGCCTCATCGCGGATCTGCTGAATCAAATGGAGTGCTGTGGAATCTGCCGGCAGCTTAATCTCCTGACCTGTTTCCGCGAAATAGAGCGTCTCCTCACCCGCTTTACGCGCCCGTCCTTTGGCAATGCCGATGAGATTGACATCGTTAATCTGCAACTCCTCTAATACCTGCTCGGCTTCACGCACCTGCCCTTTGCCGCCATCGATAAACAGAATGTCCGGTAACTTCCCTTCACCCTCTTTTAACCGTGTGTAACGCCGCAACAGCGCCTGGTTCATCGCCGCATAATCATCCCCCCCGGTGATTCCCGAGATATTAAAACGGCGGTAATCGGACTTCAGTGGGCCTTCAGTGTTAAAGACTACGCAGGACGCGACTGTCTGCTCGCCCGAGGTATGACTGATATCAAAACACTCCATACGCTGCGGCAAACTATCCAGCTGCAACGCTTCCTGTAATGCGATAAAGCGCTGCATCATATTGCTTTTGGTGTTGATGTAACGTAACAGGTTCTGTTCTGCATTCGCGGTCGCCATCGCCAACCAACGACTGCGCTCGGCACGCACACTATCACTGATGCTCACCTGCCTTCCCGCCGCTTCACTCAACGCCGCTTTAAGCACCTCAATATCATCAAGCTTATGGTTGATCACCACCTGCGACGGAATCTCAATGGCCCCCTCTTTGCCGAGATAAAACTGCGGCAGAAAGGCACCCAGAATCTCTTCGGCTGTCGCATCATGCGTGTGACGGGGGAAAAAAGTTCTATTGCCAAGATTATGACCGTCGCGAATATAAAAGACCTCAACGCAACCAATGCCGCCTTGAGTCACCGCACTCACCACATCGATATTACCTTTGTCGCCGCTGATATACTGCTTTTCCTGAATGACACGCAGCGCTGCAATTTGATCACGATATTGCGCCGCAGCCTCATAGTCCAACTGTTCAGCGGCGTGTGTCATCTGTTCAACCATCTCATCAATCACCTGGTGATTTTTGCCATTGAGAAACATCACCGCATGACGAACATCGTCGGCATAGGCGGGCTTCGTGACTTGCTGAGTACAGGGCGCGCTACAACGTTTAATCTGGTATTGCAGACAGGGGCGCGAACGGTTGCTAAAAAAACTATCTTCACATTGACGAATCTGAAACAGCTTCTGCAACAGATTTAACGTTTCACGCACCGCACCGGCATTCGGATAAGGGCCAAAGTAACGCCCTTTCTGCTTGCGCGCACCTCGCTGCAAACTAAGGCGAGGGTACGCATGCTGGTCTGACAGAAAAATATAAGGGTAACTTTTATCATCGCGTAACAACACGTTGTAACGCGGCTTGTGCTGTTTGATCAGATTGTTTTCAAGTATCAACGCCTCTGTTTCTGTATGGGTAGTCGTAACCTCGATGTGGTCAATATGCGCCACCAATGCGCGCGTCTTCGGTGAACCATCAGCACGCGTAAAATAGCTCGAGACACGTTTTTTCAAGTTGCGCGCTTTGCCAACATAAATGATCTCGTCACGCCCATTAAACATGCGATAGACACCCGGATCTTCCGGCAGGCCTTGCAGAAAAGTCCGGACATCAAATTCAGCGGGATTGATGTTTTCTGATAAGTCGTTCGTCATGCTCAGTCTGTCTGTGCGATCCGCTCTTTAGCACGGGAAAATATTGCCTGAAACATCAGCTCCGTGAGGCGTTTTGTCTGCGTGTTATAGCGACTACAGTGGTAAGAATCGATCATCCATAACCCACCCGGCAGCTCATGCTCTTCGCCGTGCCCAAATTTGTAGGCCGTTAGCTTTAAATCCAGCGCACGTAATACGGCGGTATGGGCGATGGTGCCCAGCACAATCACCGCGCTTCCTGCTTTAAGCGTACGAAGTTCCTCAGCAAGAAATGGATTACAGCGTTTGATCTCTGCCGTCTCTGGTCTGTTTTGTGGCGGCAGGCACTTCACTGCATTTGTGATGCGACAGTTAAGTAACTGCAATCCATCATCCACCGATAAGGACTCAGGCGCACTACTGAAGCCGTATTTATACAATGTTTCATAGAGCATTATCCCTGAGTGATCACCGGTAAATGGACGGCCCGTGGCATTCGCCCCATGTATACCGGGCGCAAGCCCAACAACCAACAGGCTGGGATCTTCATCGCCAAAAGATGCGACTGGCGCAGCATGATAGTCAGGGTGCTGTTCTCGCACTTCACCCAGAAAATTCGCCAATCTGGGACAACGACGACAATTTGCATCAAATATAGACGCTTTACTTACCATAGTGTTTGAAAACCCCATTTCCGATAATGGCCTGTTTAAACTGCAATTTTCAATAATTGCCGACCTTCTGACAATATCACACAACAAGCTATCTTATTAATTTAAAAGTATATTTACAACTTTTAACACCCGTATCAGCTCTAAAGGATATGCCCCCAAAGCCGATAGCTACCCCTGAGTAACAACGAAATAATAACGGCTCAGCAGACAGTGATTCGAGGACTTGGTCAATATGGCAGTAAAACACGAACCAGAGATTGGAAGCTGGTATCAATCAACCAACAGCCTGTTATTCAAAGTTGTTGCGATTGATGAAGAGGATGAGACCATCGAAATTCAGTACTTCGATGGCACCGTCGGTGAGCTAGACATAGAACTATGGGATGGAATGGAGCCAGAATTACTAGACGCACCTGACGACTGGTCAGGCCCGTTTGATAATTTTGATGAAGAGAGCCCGCCCCCCTATGAAGAGGACAATACCCGAAAATCCTGGGATAGCGTGCTGGAAGGTTACGAAGATAACTGAACTTGCTCCTTAGCCATGATAATGTGCTATCTTCCCATATTACGCGGACTCGCTAGCCTACAAGCTTAGTTAGCGCGCATCACCTTAATCACCTCATCTTCCAGCTCAATACGATCAGCCAAATTCTCACCTAACGTCGAAAGATCGCCCTCTAGCGCGGCAAAAAGATCCTGAGTCTCAGCAACATCATACTTATCATTAAAATCCAGTATCGTTTGAGTAGTGGATACAATCTTGGGATAAACCTGATCCGCTACGTCTACGACTGCACGACGACGCTCTTTCCGCTCATCGATAAAACGGTAGAGACGAAAATGAGAATCTGCAGTGTAATCAATCAATGACTGACAAAATAGCTCCAATAATTCAGAAACTGATTCATTATCCTCAAACGGCTGCTGCGCTGCCAGCTCACCATACAGCGTCAACATCTGGGCTCGCACATTAACGAGCTCATCAATCATGCCGTGTGAGTTAGCTCTACGGTCTGTTATTGGGGGTGATGCGGACATCTCGTGCTCCTTGGCATTGCACATAAATCATGGCGGCAATTCTATCAGAAACTAGCTAAAACTGGCACCATAATATATCTTAATTTACGCTATCTTTTTGATTAAAATGAATTATAAAGCTTACCTCTTTCGCGTCGATATCATCATTATACCCTTAGCTAATGTCTTTCAATATTTAAGATCATTATTATCCGTACGTTTATGCCCCAAATATGCTCCCTCAAGAAATCCATCGGTATATTGCTATTTTGGGCATCTGTTGTCATATCACAGCCTTTACTCAGCGCCCCCCACATTACAGGCATTGAAATCAAGCCAACACACGCTGGGGATATCCTGATAATTTCCTATCAGGGGGGCATCGATACACTGCTTATGACTGTCGACACAGAAACGCACGCCACAGTAAGCCTCAGCCAGGCGTCAATCAGCCCCACTTTCAAGCCGAAGAATCATAAAGGCAAGTTAATAAAAAACTTAACCCTGGAAAGCGGTCACCCTACTGCAATAAAGATATCCATCGACTTTAAACGAAGACTTGGAAGACACTCACGAAATCAAATAGACGTGAATGGGCAAAAGACTATTCAAATTGAGTTACTGGATGAATTACCTCATGTACCGGTACCACCAGAAGATCGATCCGTCATTCAACCCGTCATAGAACCCGGCGTGTTTGAAATAGCGGGTACAAAAAACAAGAAGCCGCTGGATTACAATAAAGGTGATCGTAAAAAAATAAGTACTGAAGAATTTCTAGCACTGTTTGAAACAAAAATCAGACCTCGACCAAATCGCATTACTGACTTTTCTTACACGCTCACACATGAGTCACTTAGACTAGTACTGACCACACATCAGAAACCGATATACACGATAAAATCTCAGCGCAGTCCCGCCATGATCAAATTCAAACTGACCAAAACGTTAGGTGATATCGAGATCAACCATACGCCTATTCAGCACAGGTTTATGGGCGACATCCATAGCATTCGAAAACCAGACAACAGTCTGGAGATGCGCGCTAACCTTTATGAAACCACCGAGACAAACAGTAGAACGATCAAAAATCCAGATAAACCAGGCTACCTATTAATTATCGATGTGAAGCGTATTTACCCATGGGAAACCGAAACTGCAATCCCAGATATCGACATTAGATAGCCTTATCATAAGACCCGATTATCAATTCTTTAATACTTTATTTGTGATCAGGTTAGCAGAATATTAGAGCTGACTCAGGCATAGTCTCATCATCGCATAACCTTTTTCATCAGGAGTATCGTCATGCAGATAAAAGCCACTTTACTTACTGCGCTGTTGTTCCTGAGCACAGCCAATGTAATCGCAGATCCATACGTTAATGCCATCGATTCTGCTATCAATGAAAATTATAGCGCAGCATTCACCTACTGGATGCCGCTGGCTAAAGCCGGTGATCCACGCGCTCAATTTAATGTCGCACTGATGTATCACGGGGGATTGCATGTCGGTTTTGATGAATCTGCCGCACTTAAATGGTATCGACAAGCCGCTGAAAATGGTGTGACTGAAGCGCAGGAATATCTTGCGATCGGCTACAAAGAAGGCTGGTTTGGGCTGCCTGTTGACCAGCAACGTTCAAGCTACTGGCAACAAAAAGCAGAACGTTCTACGCTATAAAGTATCTATAGCTGGTACACCCATATTTTCTGCGCTCGACACAGTGCACCGTTGTCAATCGAGCGAGATAACCTTAGCCCACTTTCGGTAAAAAAAGTTCCACAGCCGCACTAAACTGTAGTGCGGCCTCGTCTTTAATATTACCGATCGACGCTTCGGTTAGCCCGGTTATTGCTATCGCAACAGGGTCTATTTTTGTAGCGGGACCATTCGCCTCATCACTCTTCGACTGAGTTTCGATATCAGTCGCAAGCGCACTCGCAATATGAACAATGCTCGCTCCAAGTGGCGATAAATCTGCCTTTCCTGGCTCGTGGTGAAACTCGGTAGCATCAACGACGGTATCGGGCAAATGCCAAATACGTAACAGCTCACTACCGACCTCCGCATGATCAAAGCCAATGACGTCCCGTTCAATCTCATACAACATTGCGGCGCTGTCATTCGCTCTCATCTGTATTTCACGAAACATTTCTGGCAGCTTATTTAAAATGATTAACTGTCCAATATCATGCAACAGTCCTGACACAAAGAAAGGCTCTGTATGCAACGCATTACATTTAACAGCGATCAAGCGTGCCAACACACCGCAATAAAGACTATGACTCCAAAAGGCGTGTATATCGATATGCTCTTTCGGCAATTGTGTAAAGTTACCAATCACCGATGTCGCCAGGATTAAATCACGAAGGCCGCGCGTGCCAATAATCGTAATGGCCCTGGAAACGGTATCAATTTTTGAGGGGAAACCATAAAGCGGACTATTGGCAATTTTCAACAGTCGGGCGGTGAGCGCTGGATCCTGACTAATGAACTTTCCAATATCGGATGCCGATGATGATGGATCGTCCACCATCCCATTAATTTTAATAAAAACCTCGGGTAATGTTGCGAGCTTAATCGAGCCTTTAATTAAATCTACCGCTTCCATTTTTACTTACTCCCTCTAATCGCCTTGAATTATAGTAATCATGTCAATACATACTTGCATGACTATGCCAATAGCTTATCGCCACGACTCAGACTTTCTTTAAAGAAGAAGCTCCTGATATATCAAATACATCCTATCACATCATAAAAACCTAAAAATTAACCATTAAAAATATATTATTTTACTGACGATTCACCTGTTTAGCCTTTTTTTGTTCTGCCTCGAACTTCTGGAGTCCTATTGCTGCAGATTGCACGGCCTTGTTTAAGGCGCCCTCCACATCATCACCACCATAGATCCGAACCAATGCCTGCTGAAATGCGCCGCTGATAACGGGATAAAGCGGAGACTTCAATTGAGACGCGACGTTCCCTTTCAGCTGCGCAGTGACCAACTCAGACAGCAAGGACCCACTATCAAAAGCGTCAAACCGGCTAAGCCCACTTACGGTGGCAGGCAGAATTGCATTTGCTTTCGCAGCCAGCACGACCTCCTCCGGTTGCAACAGGAACTCCAGAAAACGCATGGCTGACTGTGTGTCTACACAATTTCGAGTCAAACCCCATCCCCATGCGCGCTGAACATAATGGCTGCCATGTCCAAGATCAGGCAGCGGCACGACGACAAGATCATCCGCAAATTTGCTTTTATAAAACTCGTATTTTTCAAGGCCACCCCATGAGAGCGGAATACGATTACCGGCAAATGCATCGCTATCATGGTCAGGAGCGACATAACCCTTTTTAACCCAGCGTTGAAAATGGCTCAGGGCCTCAATATTAGCCCTGCTATTGAGTACACCACTACTTGCATACGGCGTCTGCTCGCTCACTATACCACCGCCCGCTGACAGTAACAGCGGATGGAATACGCTCGATAACCATTCATTTTTACGATTGAGGCCAAAATCAATCGCCGCTAAGTAATCAGTATTATTCATCAATGTTTCAAGCAATGTCTCAAACTCACTGAGACTCCAGGCATCCTTGGTCGTAGTAGGAATCCGTATACTGGCCGCTTGCAGCGCACTTTTTTTCGCGTACAACACAACGCTATTAGTCGTTATTGGCAATGAATAGAAACGCCCTTGGTACATCCCCTGCTGAAAAACAGCCGGTAGAATATCCTGCCGCGTGGTTTCTGTCAGAATCTTATC
>CALZIG010000050.1 GCA_945787585.1 uncultured Gammaproteobacteria bacterium
AAAGGATAAAAAATGAAATATCAAGTGTTAAAAATTAACCATCCATGGTGAATTATATTACATCGTTAAATAGAGAAGGCGTTAGCACACTCTCACGCTGAGCAACTCTGGACTAACCCAGCTTGTGGTTAAGATAATCTGCAGGAGATGGTTTTATCCAAAACATCGAACAGCTGGTTGACGATCAATATCAGCCGTATCCGGTACAGTGATTGTACATCTGAACCTGCAACTAAGATGCTATAGCAGGCATTAAAGATTTAGAATAGCATTTTCATTTATTGCTTAAATACGGTGATTACGGCCATAAAGAATCAGGCAGGTAAAATGAAATACCTACCTGATTAAACGCTAATAAAAGGAAGTATCAATTACCCGCGTTGTGAACTCGCACCATCGCGGTGGGTCCACGCCAATCAAGATCCGCAGGTGCTAAATCACCAATACCATGCACACCATTATGGATGGTTACAAAGCCTTCTCCATCACCTTCAATTGTTGCATTTGTTCCGCCACAGGGTGGCCCGGGAATATCGATACATAACTCATTATTATCTTCCGAACCGGCATCGTATGTCATTGCCATTGCATGTGAATAATGGTTCTTTTTAGGTGCCTTTAACGTTGCTGAAGTGAACGCATCATTAGAAGTCGCCAACATACCCGCGACAGTAAAGTAGGTTCTCTTGGGAGCCTTAATTTCCACCGTAATCGAATGGCCCGGTAAGATAACCGGTAGTTCATGGTCTAATGTGGACATGACCGCAGAGACATCACTGTTGCCACTCAGTGATGCTAGTAATGGAGATACATTGCCGCTTTCTGCCATAATAACAAGCTCTGGCGAAGCCGCTTCAGTAACATTGAATAGTTTAAAGTGGCCGTTGTGAGCGATAACGGCAGGTGGCGTTATTATATGGTGCGCGGTCGTGTTGGTAATCGTAACGTGGTAGGTGTTCATTTTTTTTGTAGCATCATCCGCTATGGCAGTCGTGCATACCAGACTAGATGCGATAGCCAATCCAAGCCGTAATGTTTTCATTCGTTTAGCTCCTATGTTTGATCAATTAGCTTTTTTCATCCATTACCAATGAATGAAAAAAGAGCATAAATGACGAACTTCACATAGAAGTGACATGTTTATCACATTTCTATCACGGACAATTAGTAATAAATATTACATCAATCGTTAAGCGCAATAGCTATCTAACTACTCCTCCACTTTCCCACGCAACTCCTTTGTCTTGCTGCGCCGAGTCTTGCTGTCCATACGCCGCCGCTGTGAAGCTTTCGTCGGTCGGGTCGGCCGTCGTGTTTTTTTCACTACCGACACCTCTTTAATCAATGCCTGTAATCGCGCAAGCGCATCTTCACGGTTTTTTTCCTGGGTACGGTGTTGTTGCGCCTTGATCACAATCACACCTTCTTTACCAATACGACGATCTGATAAATTAAGTAATCGTTCTTTATAGAAATCGGGCAACGACGATGCGTTGATATCAAAACGCAGATGAATAGCGGACGAAACTTTGTTAACGTTTTGCCCGCCTGCACCTTGCGCTCTAATGGCACAAAGTTCTATCTCATCCTCGCGGATAGCCACATTATGAGAGATGATTAACACGATCTTCTAACCCCAATATTCCATAACCAAACAGATTCCATCATCAATCAAATAAATAATCTGCATGAAAACGCAAATGATCTTCCATAAATGTTGCGATAAAAAAGTAGCTATGGTCATAGCCATCATGAAAGCGTAACGTTAACGCCTGTTCCGATGCTTCACAAGCGGTTTTGAATGCGAGTGGGTTGAGTTGCAGATCAAGAAATTTATCATCCTTGCCCTGATCGATGAAAATCGGGTTTTTATGCTGATCTGCTGCTACCAGTGAAGTGGCATCATAAGACATCCAGCTGGAACGATCGTCCCCCAGATAGGCAGTAAATGCTTTCTCACCCCACGGGCAAAGGCTCGGCGTACATATCGGTGCAAAGGCCGAGACCGAACGATAGGCCTGCGGATTTTTTAATGCAGCAATCAGTGCGCCATGCCCCCCCATCGAATGTCCTGAGATAGACTTTCTGGCGGGATCTACCACAAACCGGCTTTCAATCAGTGCCGGCAATTCCTGCGTAACGTAATCATACATCTGATAATGTTCACGCCAGCCCGGCTGCGTTGCATTGACATAAAACCCTGCGCTACTGCCCAAATCCCAGGCATCATCTTCACCGGCGATACCAGTATTGCGAGGACTGGTATCCGGTGCAATCAATGCAATCCCCAATGCAGAGGCGAGTCGCTGCGCCCCGGCCTTGGCCATAAAATTCTCTTCCGTACACGACAATCCCGATAACCAGTAAAGCGCGGGCACAGGGTGAGTTTCAGCCTGCGGTGGTAAAAAAATTGCGAAACGCATCTCACTATGACATACCGAAGATGGATGTGAGCAATTATATAACCAACCGTCAAAACAGCGGGTTCTGGAATGAATGTTGAGCAGTTCCATAGCCGATGAACCCGATTAATACAAAATAACCGAGCGAATGCTGGTCCCTTCGTGCATTAACTCGAAGGCACGATTAATATCGTCTAATGGCATGGTGTGGGTCACCATCTCATCCACTTTGATTTCACCGGCCAGATACTGTTCAACATAACCCGGCAGCTCTGATCGCCCTTTTACGCCGCCAAATGCGCTGCCCCGCCATACGCGACCTGTTACCAATTGAAAGGGGCGCGTTGAAATCTCTTGCCCTGCCCCCGCCACCCCAATGATCACAGATTCGCCCCAGCCTTTGTGACAACACTCGAGTGCAGATCGCATCAGGTCAACATTGCCGATGCACTCAAATGAGTAATCGACACCGCCGTCGGTTAAATCGACCACCATGTCCTGAATCGGCACGTCATAATTACTGGGATTTATAGTATCCGTTGCGCCAAGTTGGCGAGCCATTTCAAATTTATCTTCATTAATATCGATGGCGATGATACGTGCCGCCTTGGCCATCACTGCCCCCTGGACGACACTCAGCCCAATACCACCCAGACCAAACACAGCGACCGTTGCACCCGGCTCTACTTTAGCAGTATTCAGTACCGCGCCAATACCGGTCGTAATGCCGCAGCCTAACAGACAGACTTTATCCAGCGGTGCCGCTTGATTGATTTTCGCCAACGCAATCTCAGGCACCACTGTAAATTCAGAGAACGTAGAGGTTCCCATATAATGAAAGATGGTTTTGCCGTTACTGGAAAAACGCGAAGTGCCATCGGGCATCAGCCCCTTGCCCTGCGTCGCACGAATCGCCTGACAAAGGTTCGTCTTGCCCGAGGTACAGAATTTACAGTGGCCACATTCCGGCGTATAAAGCGGGATCACATAATCGCCCACCGCCAGACTGGTAACCCCCTCCCCTATCTCTTCCACCACCCCGCCACCTTCATGACCCAATATTGACGGGAAAATTCCTTCAGGGTCCTCGCCAGAAAGCGTAAAGGCATCGGTATGGCACACCCCTGTCGCCACCATTCTCACCAGCACCTCACCCGCCTTTGGTGCGGCCACCTGTACGGTCTCGATCGATAAAGGCTGACCAGCCCCCCAGGCTACTGCTGCACGTGACTCCATCCTGCTCTCCTTTGAAAATTTACAACTTCAATTTGATAATGATCATCTGACCACTGAAATTTATAATATATGGTACTGTTATAAAACGAACTAGAAAACCATAATATAAAAATTATGGCGTGGCCAAGGAGCATCCAGAAATGAAACGGTATCAAATCACAGCAATAATTTCGATTGTACTGATGAGTTTTATACACGCCAGTCACGCAGCTACCATCCAAACAGCTCCGGCCCTGCATAAAACAGTGGCCAATGAGCGTCTCTTTGATGGGCTTGTTGAAGCCGTCCATAAATCAACCGTTTCATCACAGGTGATGGGGCGTGTCATTAACATTAATTACGACGTTGATGACTTTGTCCCCAAAGACGCCGTCATCCTGCAGTTTCGTGGTAGCGAGCAGAAGGCCCGTTCGAGTCAGGCGGAAGCCGCTTTGCGTGAAGCACAGGCACGCAGACAGGAGGCTGAGGATGAACATCGGCGAATCAGCGACATTTACGCAAAGAAACTGGTCTCCAAAGCCGCGCTGGATAAGGCCGAGGCATCATTAAAAGCAGCCAGAGCAAAGCTGGATGCGAGCGAAGCCGCGCTGGATGAGGCCAGGATTCAGGCGGGCTATACGGTGGTTAAGGCGCCCTTCAGTGGTTATGTCATCCAGCGACATGTTGAAGTCGGTGAATCAGTGAGTATCGGTCAGCCATTGATGACCGGGGTTTCGCTTGAGGCGTTGCGCGTGACAGCGACTATTCCGCAATCTTTAGTCAATGACATACGTCAACATACTACTGCCATAGTGGTGATGCCTGATGGTTCACGCGTTAAGTCTGATGCTATCCGTGTTTTTCCTTTCGCTGATGAACAGGCCCATACATTTAAGATTAGAGTTACCCTCCCGCAAACTGACCAGCCACTATATCCCGGTATGTTTCTCAAAATTGCATTGATCACGGGGGAAACCAGCCGTCTTTTAGTACCCGCAAGTGCTGTTGTTCATCGGAGTGAATTAACAGCCGTGTACGTGGTTAAACCAGAGGGTGGCATCTCCCTAAGGCAGATTCGCACTGGCTGGCGAGACAATGACTCAATCGAAGTGCTCGCAGGCCTGGATGAAGGTGAACAGGTTGCCGTTGATCCGATTGCGGCAGGCATCGCACTCAAGCAGCAACATTAAGGTACTGCCATGAGCAACGATAAGCTGGGCCTTTCAGGATCGATTGCAAAAAAATTCCTGCGTAATGAATTGACGCCCTTGTTGGCGTTGGTCGGAATCTTGATGGGTTTCTTTGCTGTGCTGGTGACACCCCGCGAAGAAGAGCCGCAAATCGAAGTCACCTTTGCCAATGTCTTTATCCCTTACCCGGGAGCGACCGCAGTTGAGGTCGAACATCTGGTGAGCACACCGGCCGAGCAGGTGCTGTCTGAAATCAAAGGCGTAGAGCATGTCTACTCTGTTTCACGCCCCGGCATATCGGTGCTCACGGTGCAGTTTGAAGTCGGCGAAGATCGCACGCAGAGTATTGTCAATCTCTATAACCAGGTCTACTCCAATGAAGACTGGCTGCCGCGAGGGCTGGGCGTGGGGCGTGCCATCGTCAAACCGAAGGGGATCGATGATGGGCCCATTGTCAGCGTGACTCTGTGGACAGACGATCCAACCCGTGCCGGCCATGAACTGAAACAGGTCGCCAACACGATAGAGGCCGAATTAAAACGGGTGCCCGGCACGCGCGATATTTATACCATTGGCGGGCCCGAACAGGTCGTGCGTATTTTGCTGGATCCACAACGCATGGCCGGATACAACATCGCCTTTGAAGAGCTACGCGCCGCCCTGATGGCCGCCAATGCGACTCGTGATGCAGGCGCGCTGGTCAGCAATAATCGCGAAATCGAGATACAGGCTGGCCGCTTTCTGACGTCAGCAGCAGAGGTGGCGGCACTGGTCATTGGGTTGCATAACGGCGCACCGGTCTATTTAAGTGATGTCGCGGATGTCTCGCCAGGCCCAGACCAGCCCGAACAGTTCGTCTGGTTTGGTACAGGTGCGGCTTCCACGCACCCTATCAAGGGCGAGTTTCCGGCCGTCACCATTGCCATTGCCAAACAGCCCGGCACCAATGCCGCCGCGATTGCCGATCAGGTAATCGAACGGGTTAAGCAGATCCGCGGCCTCTTTATCCCCGAAGGCATCGAAGTGACGGTGACACGTAACTACGGTGCCACCGCCACCGACAAGGCGATGACGCTGTTCAAGAAGTTGACCTTTGCCACTGCTTCGGTGGTGTTGCTGGTCTTCTTTGCGCTTGGACGACGCGAGGCGCTGATCGTCGGTACCGCAGTGGTGATTACCTTGATGATCACCCTCTTTGCCTCGTGGGCATGGGGCTTTACCCTCAATCGTGTCTCACTATTCGCGCTGATCTTCTCGATTGGCATACTGGTGGATGATGCCATCGTCGTGGTTGAAAATATTCACCGTCATAAACAGATGAGTGATAAACCATTATTAGAGGTAATTCCGCGCGCAGTCGATGAAGTGGGCGGGCCGACGATTCTGGCGACCTTTACCGTGATCGCTGCACTGCTGCCGATGGCCTTTGTCACGGGTCTGATGGGGCCTTACATGAGCCCGATCCCGATCAATGCCAGCATGGGGATGCTCATTTCATTGGTAGTGGCCTTTGTTGTCACGCCGTGGTTGACCTACAAGATCTTCAGCAAGCGTGAAGAAAAAGAAGCAAAAACAGATCAGCATAAAGCACCGGAAAATGATCGACTGCATCGCCTCTTCCAGGGCATTGTTAGCCCGTTCCTCTCAAATAAGTCAGGGCGTTCACGCCGCTGGGGGCTGTTCGCTACGGTGATATTTTTGATCCTGCTGGCCATCAGCCTGATCTTTTTCAAGTTGGTGATTCTCAAGATGCTGCCGTTCGATAATAAGTCAGAGTTTCAGGTGATCGTCGACATGCCTGAGGGAAGTAGCGTCGAACAAACCAATCGTGTATTACATGAACTGACGCGGCACATTGCCACCGTCCCGGAAGTGACCGACTATCAGATCTATGCTGGGACTGCCGCGCCGATCAATTTTAATGGCCTGGTACGACAGTACTATCTGCGCAGTGGCGCCAACCTGGGCGACATTCAGGTCAATCTGGTACATCACACCGAACGTGATCGCAAGAGTCATGAGATTGCCCTGTCGATGCGTGAACCATTGCAACGGATTGGCGAACCTTTTGACGCCAATATAAAAATTGTTGAAGTGCCGCCTGGCCCACCGGTGCAGGCACCATTGGTCGCTGAAATCTATGGTCTGAATTACGAGGGACAGATTGAAGTTGCCAAACAGGTGCGTGGCATTTTTGAAAAAACCAATGAAGTAGTGGATGTCGATGATAGCGTTGAACACCGCGCCCCGCGTTTGATCGTCGAAGTAGATCGACAGAAAGCAGCACTATTGGGCGTAGCGCAACAAAACGTCGTCGCCGCAATCACGGCCGCAATTGGCGGTGAAGATGTCGGCTATCTGCACGGCACTACCGATAAATACGCTGTGCCATTACGGGTAGAGCTGCCTACTGCAACAAAGGCAGACAGCAACGCCATCCTCAATCTGAAGGTACGCAGCGAAAAAGGGGCATTGGTACGGTTATCAGAAATTGTCTCGATCATAAATAGCGAACGTGAACACACCATCTATCATAAAGATCTGCTGCCGGTTGTGTTCGTAACCGGTGATGTTGCGGGCAAAACCGATAGTCCGTTATATGGCATGTTTTCCATCTTCGGTGCACTCAAAAATATGCCGGTACAGGGTGAGAATGTACTTGATCAAACGCTGTTAAACCAGCCTGAAAACCCCTATCGTTATAGCCTCAAGTGGGACGGGGAATGGCAGATCACCTACGAGACCTTCCGCGACATGGGCATCGCCTATGGTATTGGCATGATTCTAATCTATCTGCTGATAGTGGCGCAGTTCCGCTCCTATCTGGTGCCATTGATTATCATGGCACCGATTCCGTTGACCATCATTGGCGTGATACCGGGGCATGCTCTGTTGGGCGCCAACTTCACCGCTACGTCGATGATCGGAATGATTGCACTGGCCGGTATCATCGTGCGTAATTCAATTTTATTAGTGGACTTTATTAACATGACGGTTGCCACTGGTGTACCGCTTGATGAGGCCGTCATCCGTGCCGGCGCGGTGCGCGCTAAACCGATTGTGTTGACGGGCCTGGCGGCAATGATCGGGGCATTTTTTATTCTTGATGACCCGATCTTCAACGGACTTGCAATCTCGCTGATCTTCGGCATCCTGGTCTCAACCCTGTTAACACTAGTGGTAATTCCAGTGATGTATTACGCCTTTATGCGTAACAAGCAACCACTGTAAAGACGGTTTATTACCCCTCGCCCAAACATATGGCGCGCCTGTTTTGATGATTTACGTGCGCATGCCGTGTAACGCCAATTGAATAATTTGATCGGCACGAAATAACACAAGTGCGCGCCAGGTATCATCTTGTGGGTAGAAAAAATCACGCAGGGCGATCACCGCTGGAGCCTTTAAACTACGCGCTGTCTGTGCCTGACGGTGGCTAAGGTGATAACGTTGCTCTTCATAACTCACCGCGATTAAGCCTTCCAGTGAATAAGTGCCGAATTCAAGCGTGACAAAACAGCCGCGCTCGGCGATGAGCTGATGCCAGTAAAAATCAAGCAGCCCATGTTTAGGTGAAGAACAGGATTCGCCCAGTAATACAGCCTGCGCATTGGCACCGTACCACTGAGCAGCCAGCTTAAAACCGGCACTCCCAGGCGTATGATCATTGATCACCTCGCCATGTCCGTAAGGGCCTAAGCCAGTATGGAGATCAATCACTGCGATTCGACTGGCCGATTTTAAAAATGGGGTATCACTTGCCTGCGTCAACACCTTACGTGACCAGCTGTGGTCACGACCACCATAAAATAACCCATCGGCGTGTTGATATTGCCCTGTTGTGATGGTCTCCTCAAAATGGTGCGCGCCCCACCGCTGATTCCATGCTGTCGCAAGTGCTTTCAATGATACGCCGGTGTCTTTGAATAGTTGTTCATGCAATCGATCGTAGTTGGCATCAGCGGGCAGCGGCCCAGTAAAATCAATAAAGTTACGATTAAGGTCAATACCCTCATGGTCGTAACGTCGCTGCCAGGCAAACCCCCAGGGGTTCAAAGCATGGATTATCACGACACCTAATTCAGCATCTTGCTGCAACTGCTTTGACAGATCACATAGTTGATTGCAGACGATGGCTGATCCCGTATAACCCTCTATTCCATGCGTTCCCACAATAAGGACAAGTATTCGTTCAGGCGTATCACGCTGACCTAGTTGTAGCCAGTCTAGATCAAGGGCCGCGCCATCAGGGCCCGCTAATGGGTGAAGGTAGGATTCATGCAGCCGTATCAATTCAGAGGGCACCGCACTGATGCATTGCAGGAAACGTGCGCGTGCCGCTGCATAACTGCTCTGAAAACAGGACAGGTCTTGTTTAACGTTCAACTTTATGTGCCGATGGGATCAACATCAATCGATCATACAACCGAATTCTTGACTGCAACAAGCACAATTTAAATGTCTCAAACAGATCGATCCTACTTACTACGATTCAATGCCGAAATCACCGCCTTCAATGAGGCACTCACCGTGTCGTGATCCCGCGCTGAACCGCCATAGCAACGTCCCGCTATTTCCAGCTGCACGTAGGCAATCGCTTCAGCATCAGTGCCCTCTTCGAGCGCGTGTTCACTGTAATCGATCACCTTCAACGATTGACCACTGTGCTGCTGCCAGGCATCGATAAACGCTGAAATTGCCCCCTCGCCTTCGCCTTTGATTATCTGTTCACACCCATCGTTGTTAATACGCGCGTCTATGACATCTCTCGAACCGTTGTGATCGAGATGATATCTTTTGAGTGCAAGTGGAGAATGGTCTTTGACAAAGTGATCGACAAAACAGTGATAAATCGCGTCACCATCGATCACCCCCCCCTGTGACTCACTCATTTTTTGCACTAACACAGCGAGTTCGCTCTGCATCCAGCGGGGTAAATGAATACCGTAATCACGCTCCAGTACAAAAGCGATGCCCCCTTTACCTGACTGGCTATTTACACGGATGATTGCCTTATAATCACGCCCCAGGTCTCTGGGATCGATGGGTAGATAGGCGACTTGCCACGATTCATCGTCACGCTGCTGTTGTAGGCATTTACGAATTGCATCCTGATGACTACCAGAAAAGGCGGTGTAGACTAACTCGCCGACCCACGGATGGCGCGGATTAACGGGGATTTGTGTGCACTCGGTCACCACGCGAATAATCTCATCAGGCTCGGAGAGATCCAGCACAGGATCGATCCCCTGGCTATAGAGGTTCATCGCCATCGTAATCAGATCCATATTGCCGGTGCGTTCACCGTTGCCCAACAACGTGCCTTCGACACGATCCGCCCCGGCCATCATCCCCAGCTCGGCGGCGGCAACAGCACAGCCGCGATCGTTATGCGTATGCAACGAAACAATTATAGAATCACGCCGATTGATGTGGGTGCAGAAGTACTCCACCTGATCGGCAAACAGATTGGGCGTGCTCGACTCAACCGTGGCAGGCAGATTGATAATGCATTTATTCGCTGGGGTCGGCTGCCACACATCAAGCACCGCTTCACACACCTCGACGGCGTAATCCATTTCAGTATTGGTGAAACTCTCTGGTGAGTACTGAAACTGCCACTGAGTTTCAGGATACTTCCCTGACTCCGCTTTTACCCACTGCGCACCTTGTACCGCAATGTTGATGATACCTTCACGACTCAAACAGAACACCCGTTCACGCTGTACCGTTGAAGTCGAATTATAGACATGCACTATCGCCTGCTTCGCCCCCTTTAATGCCTCAAAGGTTCTGGTTATCAACGCTTCACGTGCCTGAACCAGTACCTGTATCTGCACATCATCCGGAATCTGATCTGCTTCGATCAACCAGCGTGCGAAATCATAATCGGCCTGACTCGCTGCCGGAAAACCGATCTCAATCTGCTTAAAGCCGAGCTTTAATAGTAATGCCCACATCACCCGTTTCTGCGCGACGTTCATCGGCTCAACCAACGCCTGATTGCCATCGCGCAGATCGACACTCGCCCAAATAGGCGCCTGTTCGATGCGGCGCGCTGGCCACTGACGATGGCTGATCGGCACTGTTGGGGCTGGACGATATTTACGATGATCGAAGGTCTTCACTATTAACTCCTGCTGTTTAATTAGCACCTGTTCTGAATTGAGCAGAAAATGCACCTAAATATAGAAACAGGACAATAATAAACCAGATATCAAGCCATTATATTGCTAATACTGCCGATATTAATTATTATATGGCAATATTATTTCAATAAAACTGAAAACATTGACACACAGCAAACATTTTAAATAAATGAGAGCAAAGCCATGCCCTTAGACCGTTATGATCGAAAGATTCTAAGAATCCTGCAACAGGATGGCCACATCAGTAATCAGACCCTTGCCGAACAGATCGGCCTCTCTCCTTCCCCCTGCTTGCGACGCGTTAAGGCACTGGAACAGAGCGGCATGATTGAGGGCTACCGTGCTGTTGTTAATGCGAAACAGTTAGGGCTTACATTAATGGCACTGATTCATATTTCGATGGATCAGCACACCCCGGAACGCTTTGCCAATTTTGAAAAAAAGATCAGTGAACTCGATGAGGTGCTGGAATGCCTGTTGATCACGGGTCAATCTGCTGACTACCAACTTAAAGTCGTCGTCACAGATATGGACGCCTTTCAGATATTACTGCTCAACAAGATCACGCGCATCAAAGGGGTTAGCGGTGTACATTCAAGCTTTGTCCTTCGCAAAGTCGTGGATAGAACAACATTGCCCGTCGAGGAGAATTAAGATGAATAAAATGGCTGACTTAAACAATCAATTTGGAATTGGCACTGAACTGATCTTTGAAAGCGGCGCAGGCGGGCAGATCATTGCGACCATTAATAACGAACAGGCAAGCGCCTCCATCGCCCTGCAAGGCGCCCACCTGATGACATGGGAACCTATTGGTACCGCACCGGTGATCTGGCTTTCACCCGCAGCGAGATTTGCACCGGGTAAATCGATTCGGGGTGGTGTGCCGATCTGTTGGCCGTGGTTTGGTGCCCATAGTAAAGATACTGACTTTCCCGCCCACGGTTTTGCGCGCACAACAGAGTGGCATGTGATCAATAGCGCCAGCCTGCCTGATGATGCAACACAGATAACCTTTGAACTCACTACTGCTGATATACCGACACTTCAATGGCCTCACCCCACTTCAGTGCAATACCAAATCACCATCGGTAAAACACTCTCGTTAGCACTGATCACACGGAATACCGGCCAGCGTGAAATCACTATCAGCGAGGCATTGCACACCTACTTTGCGGTCAGCGATGTACGCAATATCACTATCGCTGGCCTCGACGGCTGCCACTATCTCGACAAAGTGGATAATATGCGAGAGAAACAGCAGTTAGGCGATGTCACATTTACAGGTGAGGTCGATCGTGTCTACATCAACACTGAGGCCGACTGCGTGATTCGTGACCCTGCCTTATCGCGTCAAATTCACATCAATAAAACAGGCAGTCACTCAACCGTGGTATGGAATCCATGGATTGATAAAGCGACACAGATGGGCGATATGGGAGAAGACGGCTATCTGCGCATGGTTTGTGTCGAAAGTGCTAATGCAGTAAAGAACAGTGTCACCATTCAACCAGGGAATGAACACCGCCTGATGGTCAACTACAGTGTTGGCCCTCTATAAAGCAGCCGTGCACACCTTATAAATTTACATACTGCGGTACTTTCACTTTTAGCAGTTTGATCAGCTGAGGATCCATGCATTCGTATATATCAGGAATATCCAGAACAGCTAATTTTTTATTTTTTAGCAATGATCGATATTTTTTTGAAATCTTATTTCGATGAGATGATTCCATCACAAGAATAACATCCGCCCATTCTATTAAATCACCAGAAACAGGGGTCGCCGCATCGCTATTTGTACCTGCTCCGATCGCCTCAACCCCATGATACTCAGCAAACACAGCTTCTGCTGTAGGACTTCTCAGTCTGTTTTCACTACACACAAATAGAAGATTCACTTTTAAGTTCCTACCACAATCAAATGTTATAGATATATTGCGGTGCGTCTATTTACGCCGTCAATTTTTTTGTTATATATGACGCTCGTAGCTCACGCCGCAATGTGGACATTCCTTGATGTAGACATTCCAGCCATCAATGTCCGCCAGTGATTTTCCGCAAGACGAGCACACAACCATTTTTTCTATCCGTAGTGAGGATATAAAAACTATGAACAGAATTACGAATACCCCAACCATGAATAGCAGACCAGACCTCTCCCCAAAATAGTGATAGGTAAACATCCAGGCAGCTAATACCCCGATAGTTAACGCTAACAAGATGAGGCTTTTCACAAGTGTTACACGACGCATTCGCCGGAATACCATCGAGATTAAATTATTCGAAGCCTTTTTACACATAACTAGCAATATGACGTGATGGAACAAATCACCTTAATTTGATTTCTTCAAAAATTTGGTGAGTAATACAATCCGCACACCGTTAACACGCCCTTCAATCTGGTCCGGATTGCCGGTCAGCGATATATTGCGTACGGCAGTACCGCGTTTAGCGGTAAAACCCGCACCTTTGACGTCAAGATCTTTGATCAGTATCACTGAATCGCCCGCTTGCAAAGCGGTGCCATTACTATCGTGTGTCGGCGCGCTGTCATCATCACTGCTGCTTCCAGCCTCTGCCCACTGTAAGGTTTCATCATCGAGATACAGCATCTCAAATAAATCTTGCGCCCACCCTTCAGACGATAACTGTTTAAGCATCCGCCACGCCATCACTTTAACCGCAGGCACTTCGCTCCACATGCTACTGTTGAGGCAGTGCCAGTGACTGACATCAATGGTGTCATTATTGTTGATCTGGTCATGGCAGTCACCACAAACCATAATGCTACTGTTATCCCCCACTGGCGCTACTTCATATACCAGCAGGCTTGCGTCAGAGGAACACAGTTCACATTTTGAATCACAGCGCTGCAGGAGCATTTGTTCGAAACTCATACAGTTAAATCCCATTTTTTGGTATGCAGCATTATTTTATTTCCAGAAAAAATAGGCATATTGACTTACGTTTTGACTATTTTTACAGTGTTGGAACGACTAATCGTTAGCGGCACGACGACGTAGCCTACGCACCGCAACAAAAACAACGCCAAGCACAATCGGAATCGCAACGCCTGTTGCAATTTCCACATTGATAGGCAAACCGAGTGTTTTAATAGCTTTAAGTGCATACCCCGTCATACCCAGCAGATAGTAGCTTAAGACAACGACAGATAACCCTTCGACGGTCTCCTGCATACGCAACTGTAGCTTTGCACGTTTATCCATTGATGCAAGTAGATCACGCGTCTGCCCTTCCATCGTAATATCAACGCGCGTACGCAACAATGCAGAAGCGCGAGCGACTCGTGTCGACAAAAGTTCCAGATTACTATTCACTGAATCACAGGTCGCCATTGCAGGCGATAGACGCTGCTCCATAAACTCATGAAACATCTGCAATCCCTGTATACGTTGCTCACGCAGCTCTGTAATACGCATTTTTACAATTTTGTAATAGGCGGCTGATGCATTAAAGCGCTGATTAGTCGTGGCCGCGATACTTTCAATTTCTGCCGCTAAACGAGTCAATTGATCCAGTAGTTGCTGTTCACTTGCATGACTCTGCAATCCACAGTTATTGGTGGTCAGCTCTGCAAGCTGCTGATCAAAACGCGCCAGCTCCGGCAGGTAATTTCTCGCCATCGTAACGGGTATTAGTGCCATCATGCGATAAGTCTCTATCTCTAACAAGCGCTGCACCAGACGCCCCGCCTGTCTTCTGCGTAGATCAACATCCTGCACCAATATGCGCGCAAAACCATCGGGATGGATCGTATTATCCGTCCAGACCACTGCGCTACCGGCCGCCACTTTGGCGCCAATCACCGTATTTGAAGCAAATAGCATTGAGAGTCCTTCAAGTGAGCGGTGTGGTCTATCTTTAGCTTCGATCGCCAGGTGTGTTGCCGCGATCACTTCACCCGGTAAACTTTCCAGCCACTCCTTTGCCACGTATTTAATCGCCGGCTCAGTAAAAGGTGTCTCAAAAGGCATGCTGACAAAAAAGGTATACATGGAAAACTCCGTATGGCGCTCCCACGTAAAATGGAATGAACTAAATTCAGCACTAAAATGGCGGGCATCAGCAGCCGGAGGCGTCACACTGTAACGGTCACATAACTGGGCGATTAAGTTCAACTCATCCTTCACCAGCCGGCTATCCGATAGCAACGCCAGCTGCGAGACCTGCATCGGAGGTGTTAATAACTCATGCGGCCGTGCATGCAGTTCATTATGGAGTTTGATCCGATTTGAATACTCACTAATGCCGAAAATGGAACTTCGCAGCGGCTCGAGCCCGCCCAGCGTAATTTGTGAACCAGAGGCCTTATTGTTCATGTACTGTAGTAACCCTATGTAAATAAAACACGTTCAAATAACTACCTAATCTATTGAGATACTTATAATAGTCATAAATTATAACAGAATTATGGCACCTGAGATATTTGTGTTAAAAATTATCAACATCAAAGAAACGCCAGCGATCAAACATGGCCGCCTGTCCATAATAGCGGCCATCAGCATCAATAAGATTCCATACAGTCGCCTGTTCAATATAAAACCGCCGTCCGCCTTTGGCGATTCGAGTACCGCTGTAATCTTCGATATATCCCCTTGCTTTCACTTCATTGAGCAGCAAAGAGCGCTGTTCACGAGTCGTCTCTTCAGCGGAATAATGTGATTCCAGAGCGGTGATCACCTCCCACTTCATATTAAACAGTCGCATTGCCGTTCGGTTTGCGTAGTTAAAAACGGGTTTTCTGGCGGTATCATGAGAAAGCAACGCAAAAGGGGCGTTAAACAGCGCTTTAGCAACAGC